>JBKQMP010000091.1:0-6381 GCA_052146665.1 Dissulfurispiraceae bacterium | reverse complement strand
AGAGATTGTAATGAGATTCGGCTTTCACAACAAGTGTGACAGGAGGCTATTTGGGCTGGGAAATACGTTGATCTTATTCAAACAACATGTGGCAGACGGAGGTCTACCGCGCTAGCGGTTTAGTTCTCCAGAGCGAAATCGAAACTTTCCCAAACCAGGGTGTCAGGTTCGCTACGAAAAATGCAACTATGCAGCAACTATGCAGTTCGTATGTGAAAAGGTATACAAAAAAGGCATGGCGATACTCACTATAACTATCGTTATAAAAATAGAATCTCTGGAGATTCGTAGCGCTCTATCTTCCCTAATAGTTTAGAGGCGAAAATGTGAAGGGCAGTTTGGTGAACATTCCCATGATAAACTATTCCAACAAAATTTGAATGAAATAGAATCGTAACACTGACACCATCAGGAACTTTGCAATGAAGACAGTTAAGGAAAGAGAGCCGAAGGCTAGCATCGCTCTCTTTCCTTAACTCGTTAGTTATGGGTTATTAGACGGATTTAGTGTACTGCAGGGAATTGATTCAGTTAGAAGGTTATCATTATAATTAAGCAGTGTTCTAGCCTGATCCATACATACATCCGAGAATGGACCACTGGACAGCGTATCGTCATCAAAGTTGACATAAACAGTACATGTAACGAGATCACCTGTAGTGCAGGAACTGTTAGGAGGACAGGGGAATGATCCGGTGAGCATCAAAACTGGCGTACCATCTCCAAATTGCTGTAGTGTCCCCGTTATGGTAACAATAGTACTAAAAGAATCAAGCCACCATGAGCCGACTACCGACGCATTATCACAATCGCGGTTGTCGGGCTGATCTACAACCACCTTAAAAGTATCTACGAAATACCCTCCAAACTCACGCTCAAAAGACTCCTCAAAACAAAATTCTTTTGGAATATGACATGGCCGTTTGCTACCCGCTGATGCCAATACTGCAAATCCTAACACCACTATCAATACGAATAAAATTCCTACCGTTCTTTTCATCGTACCTCCCTTCGGTTCTCTCTTTAACCTTTTTCGGTTATGGGTTATGAGTTAGTGTACTGCAGTCAACTGATCCAGTTAAAGTTAAACCATCATCATAAAAATGGTTTGCAGCCTGATCCATACATACATCCCAGTATGTACCACTGGACAGTGTAGTGTCATCAAACGCGACATAAACAGAACACGTAACGAGATCACCTGCAGAGCACTCCCCTGCACCAGGTTCTTCAGGACAGATGAATGATCCGGTGAGCATCAAAACTGGCGGATCATCCTCGGCAAAAGCCTGTAGTGTCCCTGTCATGGGAACAAGAGAGCTATCACCATTAATCCACCATGAACCGACTACTCCTGCATTATTACATTCGCTTTTGCTGGGCTGATCGACAACCACCTTGAAAGTATCTGTGCAGTCGCCAATACCACAACCAGAATAGTACTGTTTAAAACAAAATTCCGTTGGGATACCACACCCACCATTGTGAGCTGCTGATGCCAATACTGCAAATCCTAATACCACGATCAATACTAATAAAATTCCTACCGTTTTCTTCATGGTCCCTCCCCAGTTATTGAATTTTCTACGTCCCAAATACACGGGCATTTTTAAAGCCGATCTCCTCATCACTTCCAATATCGGTGTGTTTGTCTTAATGCCTTAATCTTTTTCAGCAATCACGTCTCCCGATCTGCTCAATGTTACCTTCTGACCTCGCTATTGTCAAGTCACGTTGAGATGTGGTGAGGAGTTTTCTGATCTGGGGACGGTGAGAATTGTCTATTTTTTGACCTAAGTACTTATTGCTTATTGCTATCGTTGCAATAACGTCCTTTGGCAAAACCTTCTCGAAGTAGTCTCCTCGAAATTGGGCTATGCACTAACTATGCAGTTCATATGTGAAAAGATATGCAAAGATATGAAAAAGGCAAGTGCTTTCTTGAACGCAAGATGCAAAGAAATGAAAGGATTTGCAAGGATATGAAAGGTAAGCTACTGAGAAAACAGATACATGGCATTCAAGAGGTCGACGGTTCGATCCCGTTCAGCTCCACTCTTAAATTTCAACAACTTGCTTGCCATTAAAACGCTCTTTCTTAGCCGTTCACTGCCAAATTGTGCACTTTTTGTGCAGTTGGTATTCCAGTCAAGGTTTCATCTAGCATATCTACTGCTTTTAACTTGCGAGATGGTGCAAGATGTGCATATCTCAGAGTCATTTTAATGTCCTTATGCCCTAAGAGTTCCTTCACCGCCGTTAAGTCCACCCCAGCCATTACCAAGTGGCTTGCAAAGGTATGTCTCAAGTCATGAAATTTGAAGTCTGTTATGCCTGATCTTTTCAGTGCTGCTTTGAAGCTTCTTTTTGCGTCTCGACAGGGTTTTCCAGAAGCATTATCGTAAAAGACATAGGCGATATCAACTCTTCTGGTTACACCCTGCAAAGCAGCCCTCAAAGTGTGATTGATGGGTATTTCTTTGCGCTCTGCATTTTTTGTCTGCTCTTGATTCAGAGATATGAAGCCATGTCTAAGGTCAACATTATCCCATTTGAGATTTAGTATTTTCCCTTGTCGCATTCCTGTATTCATGGCTGTTATCACTATAGGCTTTACATGTGCATCGCAGTTATAAAGAAGGGTTTGACATTCTTCTTTTGACAGATAGCACAGGCGCTTGTTGTTCTCAGGTAACAGCTTTACTATCCTGATACGCTTCAGGGTTTCTTCTTCCACCATATCCCATTCAATTGCCTTTGTGAACATATGGGATAAAGTAGCAATTAATCTGTTAATCGTAGCAGGCTTATATCCTTTTTGAATTTTTTCGCTCTGATATTGTTCGATTAACATGGTATTGAAACGTCTTAAGGGAAAGTTTCCAAAGAGTCCTGATAACTCTCTGATAAAAGAAATTTTACTGTTAAAACTTTTTTGTCTTTCCGCCCATTTAGTATACTCAAGGACAAGACCATTAAATGTATGATGCCCTGTCTTTTTTACAGTCTCAGGCATCTTGCCTTTTTTCACAGACTGTTTCCTCTTGATGAGCAAGGCTTCTGCCACCCTGAACTTTTCACTCCTGGATGACTCCCTACTTACCCTGCCATCAAGCCCTGCATAGCGAATCCAATAGACAGTACCACGCTTATATATGCCTTTTGCCATGCTTGTTACTCTCCTTTCCTTTTTCGTTCTCGTTCTATTAGTGCTTAATATTTCTTTTACTTTTCTTTCTCTTTGTCTTTTAACTCTTTCTTGATATCGGCAATCATTTGTTCTATTTCCTGGATTGCAAATTGAATGCCTTTTTCAAACTGTTCAGCCTCTTCGCTTTTGCCTTGTTCCCTTAGAGAGTTAAGGGTAGAAATAATATGGTCAAAGGGCACTTGAGAGTAGTCAGTCTTAGTCATTGCCTTGGTTACTTCCTTTTCTTTCATTTTCTTCTCGCCTCCTTTTTTGTTGTCCTTCTCTTCTTTTTGTCGTTTAACTCCTGCTTAATCTCTGAAGACGCACCATCATTCGTTTCATATTTCCCTGAAGCCTCTGCATTTCGATAGTAATTTTTTTTTCAAGCTCTTTACCCTCTTCGGTTTTACCTTGTTCCCTTAGAGATTTAAGCTTAGAGGAAAACTGCTTAAAGCGCTCCGCATCACTCATTGCCGTTGTGTCTTCCTGCGTTTTCATTTTCTTTTTACCCCCGTCTTTTTCCCCTGCGTTTCGAGACAATCAAGTAAGGCCTTCATGATGTCACTCGGTGTTCTCACCCCCTTTTCAAGATAGATAACGTATTCTCTTGTTACTCTGAGTATAGAGGCGAAAACCCTTTGAGTGAGATTAAGCCTCGTTCTGAAATCCTTGATTTGCTCCGGCGTCCATTCTTTCATACTCCTATGATAGAGTAAACTGTGTTTACCTGTCAAGCATTATCTTAATGAACTGCACAATTTATTGCACAGCTTATTTAAACGAATTGGTTTTATTGCATAAATAACCATAATAACTTGATAATCATTCAAGAGGTCGACGGTTCGATCCCGTTCAGCTCCATTCTTAGTTCTCAAGTACCTGACTGCGCACTTTTTTTGCACTACACAGGTAAAACAAGGGATAACACCATCAAAGATGCTATCCCCTAAATTTAATCCCTTCTCACCGTTTTCTGACGGCGAAGCATCAAACGGCCTAGAACTTCGTAAAGATCAATACAGCCTATCCCTCGTTTTGTTTCTTGATAGTCTTACGTCTGCTATATTTTTCCTTATAGTGGTTGATACTAAAAAATAGTCTCACAACCCAAAAGCCAGAGGCTCAAAGCCTCTTCTCGCCGCTTGCCTCACCAACAGCATCAAAAGCTCCGCTACCCCGATGATCACACAAAGAGAGAGGGGAGATATGCTCTCTCCCCTCTCTCTTTGATACTGCCTTGTTAACTGCTTATTCCGCTTCTAGAGACCTTAATGAAAGACAAGCGCGCGTGCACCCTCGAAATCTGAGCAAGTCAAAGTCACATCGTCGGGGTCTTTAACCCTGTATGGATCAAACAGTCCGTGATAGTCATTCCCGAGGGTCGACACGTTGTGAATGCAGTTGATACCACCACCGCATGGGTATGCGTTTCCGCAGAATCCGCTGTGAGGGTGGTAAGACATCTGCTTGGAATAGCTTTCACTGTTCCTGAGCCAGTTCATATTGTTTAATGCACCGCTAATAGTCACTCCATCAATAGCAATAGGTCCCGTCGTAAACTCAAGCTTCCCGACTATCATGCCACTGCCTGAGTCAGGAGAGCTAGCAGGTGCACCAATTGTGCCGTTATAGATCTTCACATATGCCCAGCCTTCTGCCCCAGTGTTCACCCATGCCGTGTAGGCACCCGTGCCGGCTGACCCGAAGATGTTGGAAAGAACGTCACCGCTCGTACACACAATGTTCTTCTTGTTGACGAAGCTGAGCACGTTCTCATCAGCGTCAAATACACCACCATGGGCGGTAGTTCCAGAAGATTTAAGAGGATATGGATTGACCTGTAACTGTATCCTGTTGTTGATGGCCCCATCCCTCTGGTTGCCAAGATGTTGGACTCCCTTGCTGTCAACGTAAGTGATAGCGTTCACAGGTGTCGTGAAGAATTTGGTCTGCTTTACTGATGGTGGCAGAAGGTTTGTCGCTGTGACCTCCTGGTGTCCATATTTAGTTTCAGTGCAAGCGCCGGTGCTAGAGAAAACAGCACAATGCGACTGGTCCCCGTTTCCAATCACCTCGCCAAGGACGTCAAGGCCGTCCTCAAAAGAAACTGCCGCACCGCTTGAATCCCTTACGCCACCGCTTGGGTTATATGCAATGTAGCCCCATGCCGCACCAGCGCCAAGATCGATAACCAATGCCTCTCCGTATAGAGTTCCATCAGCGTTTGACGCAACATCAAGTATGTTGTCGAAGAATACCTGCGGGATGTTGTTGTCTACGATAAGGAACGCCCTCGCTGAAACTGTCGCGATATAAGAGAAGTTCTGATTGCCGTAGTTTACATTGGTCGGCGCTATACGTAACACAACCTACTTTTTCTTATCTTTTCAGTTGATTAGATCGCTGTGAGACAATTCTGCATAGTACCAAGAGAAATCCGAGGTAACAATTAGGTCAGCAACGAAGCGAGCAAATTGTCCAAATGTTCTTCAACATTACCTTCAAGCCCATAATCCGGGCTTCACGACCATAAGGAAGACAATGACAATTACTAGAATGCCCAGCATAATCCCCAGGATAACACCACGTTTGGCACCATCGTCCACCCGGCCGACCAGCAAATCGCCACCGACGTGGCGAACACTTACAATAAATACAAGAAGACGGGCGATATGAGCGGCACCGTTTCGAGCTCTTACCTTTCCCTCGTGCCTTTCCAGCACGATAACTACACCACCATCGCAGCCATGAACACTTACGTGGGCCAAACGAATGGACCCGCGGACAGTGACCGCGTCATGTGTCTCTCGTGTCACAGGGCCCATGCATCCGGTTTTGACAGCATATTGAGATTCGGCCTCGGTAATGAGTTCGTTACCGTTGATAACGGCTCCGGCACTCCGCTCTGGCCCGATCCGGCTGCAAATCCACAGCAGGCAATGGGCAGGACCACCGCAGAGACCCAGGCTGCTTACTACGGTCGGCCAGCAACCGTGTTTGCGGTCTACCAGCGCGTCCTCTGCAACAAGTGTCACGAGATGGACTAAAGGGCTAAGGGCGTAAAGCAGAAGGGATAGAGCAGCCACTTAAATCATGATCAAGCTAACCGCCAAGAGGGCTGGCGAAAAAATGTCAGCCCTCTTTTTTTGTAGTTGAATTTGGAGACGTTATGAGATTTAATAGAGTTAGAT
>JBKQMP010000090.1:0-15201 GCA_052146665.1 Dissulfurispiraceae bacterium | reverse complement strand
GGCAGCTATATGCAGAGGGGCTCAAGACATCAGTGACCGCTAACATGTATTGGCATATTGAAGAGATCATAGACTACACCAAGCTTTACAGTATTGCAGATGTGTCATCGGTATTGGCCGAGTGCATAGAGATTGGCGCATATCATAAAAACAGCGTCAGGAGGCTCCTTGGGTGCAGAGCGCCTCAGAGCAGTCCTCCAGAGATTCTCAATGAACCGTATATGCCTTCACCTGTAGATATAAGGAGACCTCTTTGTGCGTATAAAGTGGAGGTGGCCTCATGAGTGATCTATGCAGACAGATCGAGGGACACATGAGGACATTGAAACTCAAGGGAATGATTCCGGTATACAGGGATCTGTTGGCGCGTGCGACCACAGGCAATCTTCAATACGAAGAGTACCTCGCCCTGCTATTGGAAGAAGAGGTGAAGAGGAAGACGGAGAGCTCGATAAAGACAAAAATCAGTAAAAGCCGTTTGCCGTATCTAAAGACACTGGAAGAGTTTGACTTCTCCTATCAGCCGGGACTGAAAGAAAAGGAGGTGATACGACTCAACAGCCTGGAGTTTATAGAGCAAAAAGGCAATGTAATATTCCTTGGTCCCCCAGGTGTTGGCAAGACACATCTTTCAGTAGGTCTTGCGATAAAAGCGTGTATTGCACGATACAGGGTCCTCTTTATGACAGCGCAGCAGCTTATAGAAGACCTACTGTTGTCTAAAAAAGACGGGAGCCTCGTGGCAAAGCTTATGGCGTACTCAAGACTCCATCTGTTGATAATAGATGAACTTGGCTATATGCCGATAACAAGGGAACAGGCAAATCTTCTGTTTCAGCTTATATCAATGAGATATGAAAAGGGCTCTATTATCCTCACTAGTAATTACAACTTTGATGAATGGGGTAAGGTCTTTGAGGATAATGTGGTTGCCGCTGCCATTATAGACAGACTAGTGCATCACGCGAGTATCTTCTATATCACCGGTAGCAGTTACAGATAAAAAAATAAACTGAAGAAGGCTACGTAAAAAGGGGGTCATTTCTATTTGCGGAAAAGGGGTCAAATGTCTTGACAATCTACAGCAATTAACTTGGTCTTGCAGAGAACTCTCCCAATAGGTCAAAATGTGTCCGAAAAAGGTAAAATAGGGATAACGGATAGCATTAATAACTAATTGAAACCATAAGAAAAAGTAGGTTATGTTACGTATAGCAGGGTGTACATCGCAAGAAGTCCTTGACAAGGGGATACCGTATTGTATTCTTCACACTTAAGTTATGGTATCCTCGAATCTTACAACG
Source organism: Dissulfurispiraceae bacterium (assembly GCA_052146665.1). Lineage (GTDB taxonomy): Bacteria > Nitrospirota > Thermodesulfovibrionia > Thermodesulfovibrionales > Dissulfurispiraceae > JBKQMP01. The sequence goes on along the minus strand of JBKQMP010000090.1, from coordinate 13,897 downwards.
CAGTTTGGCGAAAATCACATACCACTGAAACTGGCCACTTTTATCTGTAACCCCTTAATTTATAATCCTGAATGATGAATTCAGGATTGCAGGTGTTTGTGTATGTCAAGGGGGGTGTCCTCCCTTCGGCATAAAAAATTTCTTTTCAGCTCAAGTAGTTGTACGATACTCAGTCTCGCCTAAACAATAACGTCTCAACATCTTAGGGCGCGGCTATTGTCAGAAGCAATAAAGTTCTTACCTTTTGGTCGACCAGACTAATCCTAAAGAACCTGAGCTAAGATAGTACGGTTTCACTTTTACAAAATCAAAATATTAATTACGTTTGTTGTGTTTATTTTGAAACAAATTCTTCGCTTCAATGAGTATTTTGTTGACGTTCCCCGCTAATTAAGAATTTTCGAAAATAACCATTGCTACTGAAACAAAGAATCCAAGAACTGTGAAAACACCGGCCAATTTTCCTCCATGTTCATAAGCTTCGGGCATCATTGAATTGGCTAACATCATCAGGATAGCTCCCCCAGCAAAAGCCTGGATAAATGCCAGCCAGTGCTCGGATGCATTGCTGAAAAGGTTATAACCTGCAAGGGTTGAACCAGCGCAAACCAGAGCAATGAATAACCAAAAAAAGATTATTTTTCCCCGGTTCCAGCCACTTGCTTTCATTCCGGTAGTTCCGGCAATGGCTTCCGGCAGATTGGAGATAAAAACCGCCACCAACATCGCGAGGCTTACAGTACCTCCTTCGAATATCCCTAATCCTATGACGATAGTTTCAGGTATTACATCAAGGATAATGGCCAGTACCATTGGCGTTATCAATTTGGAACTTTGAGATCCTTCAATAGCCATAGGATTGCCGGTTCCCAATTTTTCAATCAGCGTGTCAGCGAAGAAAAAGGTGAAAGCCCCTGAGAATAAACCAAAGGCAGGAAAACCGGTTCCTTTTGCCAATTTTACAGCTTCAAAAATTAATTCATAGGAGATGGCTGAAATCAATGTCCCGGCGCCAAAAGCCATGATGATCCCGAGGGTTCGTCTGCTTAAGGAAAAGCTTGTGGCAATCAGCCCCCCTACTATCAATGAGGAGGTTGCCAATAAGCCCCAGAAAAATGAATTCACCATAGGGATAGATTTGAAGTTAAATTTTGTTTAAGAATTAATTTCCTCATTTTTGGGGTCTTTCCCTTTCTATTAACTCTTAACATAGATTGACATAATGATCAAAAAAAATTTTTACAATTAATTTATTCTTTGAGACGAGATCTTTTTATACTACTAATTTCTGCTCGAAAGTGCCACGAGGCTGCACAAAAGATGAGAGCAGTAGCTTCCGAAGTCGAATTGCAGGAGTAGGCTTCAAACTACCTCAAGCTGCTGTGGTCAAAATCCATGATAGTGAGCGTTAAGCTAACCGATGTAAGCGTCGAAACCACATTCAGCCGTGTCAGAATTGGGGGCTCCCGCATTTCCCAAGGTTAGTGACAGATGTCTGTGCGGGGCTGGTGGTGAAATTATGGTGTTCTCAAAATAACAACAGGTACGGCTTCCTCATGAAATGCCTTCGCGCGCCTCCCGTTTGAAATCCCTTTCATCTCGACACCTCCGTCCTTGCGTACTATCTGACTTTGGTGTCCACTTTTTCCATCTTAGCTCAATGACCGTGATGATCCAAAGTGAGGATTTGATACAGCTCATTATACCGTAACGACGATTCCATGCCATGTTAAATTTTATCATGAAGATCTCCAGTGTCACCATCTCGTACTTTCGTTCTTGTTATCCTTGCACCAAGCGCAAGGGGCCTAAGTAAGCATTCAGACTCGACCGGTCGCGATCTCGAACACCGCTCCAACCAGCTTCATTCGGCCATCTGCCATTCGCACGCGGCCTTCCGGCGATTCGTGGAGTGGGCGAATGGTCCACCTAACGTTGGCTTCGACCGCGCGTTCGGGCAGATGTTGGGGCGGAAGCTGCGGAGCGATCCTTTCAAGACCCAGAAGAATTGACTGGAGCACCAACTGGATACGTGAACGCTCCTGGGCGCCCTCCAAAAGCGTGGCTCACCCTGCAGGACCCGCGCGTTTCCCCCCCTCAAACGCGCAAGCGCTTCGTCTGTGTTCACCAAGCCACCGCTGCCGTTGTGAACGGTCACTTTGGTATTTCCTATTGAGAGTGACTTATGACCAGCCCCGCATTATTTTAGCCTTGCCCCGAAGACTATGCGAACCAAAAATAAACTTTTCATGACTCCTTCCCGCCGCCCTGACCGCCGTCACGTGACCAACTGACCCCAGTAAAGAAGGGTATGAAAGCGAAAAACACAAACCAGTCACTTGGCAAAAAATTCATGCGTGCCTTCGCTCAGAAGGTGATCCAAAGCTCCATTCAAGCCCTTCCCGTGGAGAAATCCGCGTATAGCGGACTCCACAACAGCAAAGAGCGCTACCCACCAGGTAAACATAACAGTCTTAAAGAGGGTCGGAAGTATCAAAGGCTTGTTCTCAAGGCTGCGACCATGGATGCATGACCTAGCACGAGGCGCTTCTAGCCTGGAGGGGCCCCGCCGTACTTCCCCTCAACAATCTCCACGTCTTTACCGCATACCCCGACGGCAATAGCTTCGACCAGCACCGAACCGTTCTGGACATCGGGGGCCCGGACGTCTTCCAGTCGCGCTGTATCGGGCTTCTTAGGTTCTACGGTTATAGCTTTCATTTTGTGACCTCATGGTCCCGATTTAATTCTTTAGTCTCTATCTCGCAAGAAGACTGCTTTTTTTCTGACTTCGAGAAGCCGCGCCACGTCAAAGCCATTGACAGCGATTGCAACCCACTCCTGCTCAGGAACTGCGGTGAGGTCTAACAACCCCAGGCAGCTTCGACACTCTCAAATGCTTCCGCTTAAGCCTCTCAACCATCGGACACCTCTTGCACTTGCCTGATCGCCGGAGGTGCCCATCGGTATCAATCGCCGGTGCTTTCGGCGCGTTATCACGCATGGTTGCGCCGAGTGCGCACTTGGCTAAGGACAGCTATTTTATTTCGTCGTGCCATTCTCAACCTTTTTCCAACTCGGCCCCGGATCATAGGCCTTCATCGCCTTTGTGGTCTTCACGGTATTCTTTCCGAGGTCCTTCTGGTAAACCACCCCTTCGTAGTTCACCAAAAATGTCATCACACCGGTACTTCCATATACTGCGGGATACGCAACCGCGGCGAATCCACCGATCATATTGTTGTTTACAACATAATTAAGCGCCCCACCGGAGGCGTGTTTCCCCTGTTTTTTTAGCATTTGGAAAATGTAGCCGTGATAGGGAACGGGCGTATTCTTCGAGCCTTTCACGCTATATCCCTGGGCCCGTGCACTTGCGATTAGTTCACCAAGGGGGCTCGGCTCCTCGCCTTCCTTCGTCTCCCAAAAAAGTCCATTCTTCTTCCCGGGGTCGCTTCGGAACTTCTGTGCGTACTCGAGAAGTCCGTTACCATTATGATCAGCCATCGCGTATTCACGCTGCGCATCAACTATTGCGAGCATGGTCTGCACGGTCTCTAATTCGTTCTCTCCGATCCTGCGGTTCAGCATCTCTTCCTTGCCTGCCTTTGTATCAAAAATCCACTGGTCTCCTTTCTTTACCAGAGGGATGGGAAAAGGCCAGTCCTTCTCACCGATAATGAGGACCATCTTATCCCCTTCTTTGGTGAGGCTGTTCTTCAGGTCGTAACTGCTGACAAATCGCTCTCGCCGCTGTTTGTCACGGACAGGGTCCCCCGAAGAGATCAGCGTTTTTTCATCCTTGCCGAAGATGGCCAGCAGTTCCTTGTCGTCATTCGATCTCATCGCTGCAGCAAAGGCCTCTACCGCCTCTTCAGGAGTTGCGAATCCTTTTTGTTTGACCGATGCATCGGCCGTCATCCCGGCAACTATTAAGATCATAACCAGTACTGTGGCTGCTAGAAACCGACACACATAGAGCGCAGCGCGTTCCTTATCGTTCATTTCTGGAAACATCGTTTTTTTCTCCCTTGAGTGTTCTCGTATTGATGATTGGTATATTTTCATCTCTACCTCCTGCCACCGCCACCGCCACCGCGACCACCGCCACCGCGACCACCACCGCCGCCGCGTGATCCGCCACCGCCGCTGAAACCGCCACCTCCACGACTACCGCCTGATGACATGCTCTGCCTGCTCGAAGCGCCCCGGTTGCTGAAATTATTTGTCGCGCTGCCGCTCCGGTCCATACCGGATAAGGCGTTACCCCTATTCTGGCTGCCGGCCCTCTGGCCGGCATCCTGACGGCCTTTGAACTGATCAGCCCCGCCCCGGCTAATGTCCTGCCTCCCTGCCTCGGCACGGCCGCGGAAGGCTTCCCGGGACTGTGCAGCCTGACTCCCGGTTCCCCGGTTATACTTCTGCGCGGTCCCCTGATCCCTGTAGGCGGCTCCACCCCGGTGGCTCGCATCATGCTTCCACTGCCCCTGGCCGGCCTGACCTTTCCCCTGATATTGAGTCGGATGCTTCCCGCGGTCAATGTTCCTGTTAAAATTGGCATTCTGGTTGTGGTTGATATTCACATCGCCACCATGCCAGTTCGCGTTGCCCCATGCGTAACCCCAGGCGGCGCCCAGTGCAACCCCTGTGACAAAAGCGGCTGCCCCATATCCGGGAGGATAATAGGGATACGGTGGATAGGCTGGATAAGCCCATGCGCCGTAGACCACGGTCGGGTTATAGGACGGCACATAGACGACCTGAGGATTGGCCGACTCGATGATAATCGTCTCCTGTTCGACGACCACCTTCTGCTCCTTGGTCGTCTTCAGGTTGCCCTGCTCCGCAGCCTTCTTCCTGAGTTTCTGTATCGTGTCCATCACGTCCTTCTGCTGCGCAAGGAAGGCATCTCCCAGCTTTTGCGTCAGGTTGAGCTTCTCACTCATCATCTCAAGGACCTGCGGAAAATTCACCAGTGATTTTACGCTCGCGTCCCATGGCTGAGCTTCAAGGGCCTTTGCCAATGCGTCACCCTTCATATCCTTGTTCTTCTTCATCCAGCGTTCAGCCTCAACAATTTCAATCGGATATGTGGAAGCCATCAGTATCTGGGTAAGCAGGGAATCAGGGTAGAGCGCAATCGGCGCAAGAAGCTGCTCCAGCTCTTCCTGTTTGAAGACAGGCTTCCCTCCCGTTTCCTGCGCAAGTAAAATGGGTGGCACTGCCAAGAGCAGGACAAGACTAAGCGCCACTACCCGCTTAAAAGCATCGTTCATTTTCATGATCCCTCCTTATGTTTCTTCATAACTAAACCCCCTCAAAAGATTTGGAATGCAGTTTTTACAAAAAAAACCGATCTTCTTTCAGAACACCCCCGGGGCTCCTGGTCACTTACGAACTCACCCATTCCTCGGCCCGCTTCAATGAAGATGGCGGAAAGAACTCGATCTCTGTGCTTCTAAATGCTTTTCCCACGAAAAGAAACGTCTCTTCCTTCCACCGCTCGTCACCCACAATCGCCATTTTGACTATGTTGTTGCCATGCTTCATCATGAAGCCAACGTCAGCCCAGGCCTCCGTCTGCTCCCATCCCTTGAAGTTTTCCAAAATCGCAAGGAGTCTCACCTTCTTGTCATTCCCTATCAATTCCATGGCAACTGACTCCAGCATCTTCTGATCCGCTGCCTGCATCACATCCCTGATACGGGCATGGACAATTGAATCTGTGATCTTGATGATCTCACAGGCCATTTGTGCACCTCCTCCGACCGCTAATTCCTGAAGGCGGTCTCATTGTATTTCAAAATAGGGATACCATTTCCCACCGCTTCTCGTAGAGAAAACTGATACGCCTGAAGAAGTGAACCTTTCCACTGCTTGCCAGATCGAGACTTATTCATCACGAGAGATTACCCTATCCTCATGATCAAGTCTTTCAACTCACCCTAATTGTATTGAAGAAGGGTGATCTGGTGGCGGGCATCGTTCGTCGGCCGGATTCGGTTCCCTGCCAGAACTGCGGTCTATCCTCCGTTTTATTTCGGTATTTGTGCTCTTCATTATACTCTATTTCTCCTATCCCCTTCACCTCACGTTCGATCGAATGGCATTGCGGATACACATCACCTTAAATCATTCAGGAAGCGCTGATATTCCTCAGACTGGGTGAGAATTTGTCGCGCCGCCTCACGCAGTTTGGCCACTTGTTCAACCGAAAGACTAAAGGATGTGGGTAGTTGCTTGTAATAGTTCCGTTGCTCTGCATCCTTCAGCGCATCGAACCGTACCTCGATCAGATAGAACTTTATGTCTCCGCATCCTCTGGGTTCCGTGGATACGGGGTTTTCCCCGCACCTTCCTTGCTGCACCTCTTCGGTCCATCTCCTGAAGTTCTCACGGACCAGCATGATGGTCTCATAGTTATACCGGGTAATGGCAATAGCGGAGCAGGAATCAAGCATGGCAGAAAAGGCGGGTGGCTTCCCAAAAAAGTTGAGCGACTGGCTCACCTCTGTCTCCGCATTTACCACAATAAACGCGACCTTGTGTGTGTTCTCCAAACCCGTATACTTGAGCGTGCTCTAGAAATCTCCAAACAGCGTCACCCTATCGAGGGCTGTTCTAACTCCAAGGTTGTCTGCCAGTCCTCCGTCAACAAGGTGGATGTATTTCTTCTGCTCTGCATCCAGATAGGGCCTGAGATCGTTGACTAGTTGATACTGGCGTGACGCCGTCTCCCGTTCTTCCAGGACTCTTTGGATCGTCTTAGACAGGGTAAATTCGCAGGTGCCGGCATAATTACGAAGGGTCACCGTGGTAAGGACAACAGGCACGGCCGAGGAGGCAGCCGCAGCCCTTGCCACTGGAAACCTCGATATATCGGAGCAGATCATATCGAAAGTGTCTTGGGTGAAGGAGATCCGGATTCCATTAACCATGTCTGTGGCATTGATATGGATCATCGGGACCTTCCTCGCCTCAATGTTCCGGAAGGTCCCGTGTTCGAAGACGTTATTCTCATAGTATTCGGCAGCGAGGTCTCTTCGGTCGAAGTAGGGTGATACCAGTCTGACCCAGTTGTAAGGGTTGAGAAAAATGTTCGCGGTTAGGATACCCTGAATATTTTTTTCAGGAACTTGGATTCGAAGTCTTCAAAAATGCACTCTCCGAACAGGCCATAATAACCGGCGGTGAAGCTGCCCCCTGAGACTGCGGAGATTGCATCAACTTCATCAATAAGCCGCCGCTTCTTCCCGTCTAATGTCACCTCTGTCGCCCGCAGTTCTTCGAGCACTCCGTAAGAAAATGCCGCTGCTCTGGTGCCTCCGCCCGAGAAGGTGAGGTACAGCAAGAGCTCGGCTGAATTTCCAGGAACTCCCATAGTTTTGCCGCGGTAGCCGCTGTCAGGATCAACCTGCGTAATGGGCTGGTTCATGGGATAGTGGGCGCAACCAACCATAATAAGTGCTGTGGCCAAAATTCCGTACCATAAAACTATACGCCAAAAAATCCGGCTGTATACGCCCGTCTCAGGTCCCGACTGTCTGAGTCTTCCCATTGCTCTATCCTTTTCACGTCATGCAACCTTCTGCCCTTGAAGCCAAAAATCAGTTCACCACTATTCCGACCATGAGCAACAGAATCAGATTTTGCTTGCCCGCGCGGTGTTCTCCTGCCTCTAGCCTACTTGGATTTGGTAGCGTGACCCTTCTCGCCATGCCTCGCTTCTGTCTCGAACGCGACGTTCGAGAAGTAACTCTCGGCCGTGGTATCGGTGTGCTGAGAGTTGATCTGGCGCCTGATGCCGGATACCGCCCGCGGCTCGGAGCCGAAGAGCTGGGCGGCCTGGCCGTCGGTCGTGGATTTCCTGAAATCTCCACCCACTGGCAGCTCTGTCACCTTCCATTCCCAGGTGAGCATCGGGAACTTTTTGAGGTCTACCTTCACCTTCTTCTGGAGGGAGAAGGACGTGTCCGCGCTCCGGAACCGAACGGCGGAAACACCTTCGTCCTTGACGACGGCGAGATCCGCCTTGCCGGACTTCTCGCTCAGCTCCCAGCCCGTCGGCACCCCGCCCGCCACAACGGCCGACGAGAAGTCGGCGACCACGGCGCGGTGCTCGGCCCGTGCAGCATGCGCGCTGATTAGCAGGGCAGCGGCCATCACTGCGATCATTTTGGTCCCCAGCTTCATGACATCCCTTGCATCAGCACTCAGATGATATGCGGACAGAAGAGCCCGAAGGAACATGCCAAGCAGCGTGCCGCCAAATATGATTGCAAAAGCAATCAAGGAAAATGCAATCGTGCTCATGATTCACCTCCTTTTCTTGATGATTCGTACATTATATCACCAACAAAATCGTTAATCAAAAATAGAGTATTACGAACCGACACGTCTCAATAAGACGCGACGGGGAAGATTATTGGTAGTAAAAAATTCAGCCACTAGTCGGAAGTCAACACCGCCAACATGACCTTTAATGAGCAAGAACACAATCGAAAACGCACTGTTCAAGGATTTCCTGCCCTTCAAGATTTGTGTCAGTGTAAGTCTCCGTCAGTGATAAAAGCTGATTGAGATGCATGCTGGGGTACTGTCATCTCAATAGGAGATACTCTTAAATTTATTCATCTGCTGCTGACGTCTTTTCTTTGACAACCTCAGTTTTCAATCAAGCATGCAGCCACTGCACTGGGCAGCGGCTGCACCGTCTTGTGACTTGAGGCGTTACGACTTCGGAGCCTTTTCCCTCTTCGATGTTTTTGTAGGCACTGCTTTTGCCTGCCTCGCGGCTTCCTCCCCAGCAATTCTTCCGAATGTGATTGTCTGGCATATGGAATTCCCGCCCAGTCGATTTGCCCCATGCACACCGCCTGTCCCTTCGCCGGCTGCATAGAGACCAGGGATTGGCTTACCATCCTTTGCCATTACCTGAGAATTAGTATTGATCTTCAGGCCGCCCATGGTATAGTGAACTCCCGGTTTGACTGCGATTGCGTAATAATTCGGAGTCCTGATTGGCAGCGGGATGTCCGGCCGCTTGAATTCCGGATCGTTCTTCTGGTCGTATGCCTTGTTATAAGCCTCTATTGTCGCCTCCAGTGCGTCGGCAGGCACGCCTATCTTTGCGGCAAGACCCTTCACAGTGTCACCTTCTACCACCAGCTTCAGATGAAAGTAGCCGTCGATCTGTTTCAGACTCTTGCGTATACCTTCGTCGAATACCAGATAGGCTGACTTGCCGGTCTGTGCAAGAATAGCGGCTGATGCGGCATCTCTCGTCGTCAGCTCATTGACAAACCGCTTTCCTTCATGGTTCACGAGGATGGCCCCGTTTCCTCTCACAGCCTCGGTTATCAGTATCCTGCTGCCGGCTGCAACTGTGGGATGGATTTGTATCTCCTTCATGTCAATAACATATCCTCCTGCGCCTGTGCCAAGGTCCTCGCCGTCACCTGTTGCGCCCGGTTGATTGGAACTAGTCATGCCCTTAAAGGTCGGTTGATAGTACGCCACTCTCTCGGGATTCGCCGAAAAACCCCCCGCCGCGATAATAACAGCTTTTGCAGAAATCTGGTAAAGCTTACTGTGCTTCCCCTCCACCAATACGCCTGTCACTCGGCCCTTTTTGTCTTCAAGTATCTTTATCACCCTACTGTTGACCCTGATGTCGATCTTGCGGTCCTCAGCGTTTTTCCTGAGCACCTTGACGATATTCGCACCGACCGCGTACCCGCCGCTGGGGCGATGGGCTCTGTTCACACTCGCTCCCCCCATCCTTCCCACGTCGCTCAGGTCAGCCCCAATCGACGTGAGCCAGTCAACAGAGGCAGCGGAGTTCTTTGCCAATATCTTTACAAGAGCAGGGTCATTCAGATTCTTGCCCCCTTTCATGGTGTCGTCGTACATGATCTGGCAGCTATCCTTAATGCCCTTCTCTTTCTGGAACGTCGTCTCGCACGCATTCATACCACCTGCCGCGAGCTGACTGTTACCTCCCGTGATAGGCATCTTTTCGAGAACGATGACCTTTGCTCCTCTGTCATGGGCGGTGATTGCCGCCGTGAGACCGGTGGCGCCTGATCCTATAATTACGATATCCGTTTTTTCCACCCTGATCTTCTTAGGAACTTGTTCCACTGCGGGAAGCTCGATTGCTGGCAGCTGAGTCGCTACCGCGCCAAGAGGAATCTTCAGATCGAAATTGTGACAACCCAAGCAATAGGTCCAAGAAGTGGTATGACCATGGTGGCAGGCTGTACAATTGATCTTACCGAGATGCGATTTATGAGGATTGATGCCTTCCTCCTCATTATTACCGGGAAGCTGATCCTCTTCAACGGTTTTCTGCACAAGGGCCATCTTATCGAGAGAACCATGACACTCGATACAATTTTTGTTCACGACAGTCTCATTGTCATCAACAGTAGTTTTTTTGCCGTGGCACGAAGAACACTCCATGCCCTTATCCTCGTGCATATCAGCGAGGAAATCGCCTTTTGCTGGCTGCGCCTGCTGCTTATCAGTGCTGGGGACGGCGCCTGCCAAGGCCATGGGCACAGTCAGTGCAAACGCTATAACAACCAGCAGCATGATGGTGTGTCTCACCTTCTTCATTACGATACCTCCTTCTTTGGTTCACTTAGCTCGCGAGTTTCTCATACAAATCGTTCCCTTTGTCGTCAATGGTACGAAGGCGGGTAGGTCGACCACCTCGATCTTCCAGACCGCTTCCATGCCGAGTTCAGGCCAATCAATGCATTCCACTTTCTTGATGTTCTCTTCCGCATGGAGAGTTGCGAGGACTTTATCCCCTGAGACATTCACACGCTCTTCTTGCAGGATGCCCAGTGGTAAGCCACGGGGAGTTTCACTGACCAAAGCCTATTTCGGGGGGAAATTCGAAAGAATATCCTGCACAGCCTGTTTCAGGTCGTTAGAGGCAGCATCGGTGTGAATGCTCCCAGACGCAGTCCCCCGCCAGATCAGCTCCTTGGGTTCTGATTTATAAATGTCCAAGGTCAACATGCGAAGCTGATAGTCGTAATGAGAGCTGACATATTCAGATTCATAACTTATTGAGATCAGCAGATCGGACTTGTCGGGCAGCTTACTGAAACCTTTTTGCTCGAGGAGTTGATCCGCAAGGACCCGAACATTTGTTTCAAGCAAGGAGTCCTGCCAGCGCATGGCCGATAACGGGGTCCACTTATAACTCTTCAACCCAGAGAAGCCGGTCCTGGTGTCATAGGAATATTTGATGCTTGTTGCGCATCCCCCCATGATCAGCACCGCGAGAAAGACTGTCCCTATAACTGCGAGGCGAGCCTCTGCTTTGAAAACGTGCATAATGCCCCCTTGGTGAAAGTGAGATGAAAAAAATGTCTAGATCTTTATGCTAAATCTATAACATGGGATATGCTAATTGTCAAGCGTATCTTTTCCAGAGTTCCTCCATTTTTTTCTAAACAGACTACAACCACTTCGTTTTTCACTCAATCCTCACTGCTACAATGGTTTGCTGGTTCTAACGCTTAATTATTGGGGGAACTCCTAATCTTATCTCATCTTGACAAGTCCCTATTTAGTGTAGTTCTATAACCCATGAGACCAGAAACGGAATTTGTGACAAAACTAGAAGTTGTTATGGGCCAAACTGTTGGCGCGACTGTGGGGGAAGGTCTCCTAAAAGATCAATTGAGAAAGCTTAACAAGGATAGAGGCGCTCTATCCGCAGATGACTGCAAAATCCTAATTCAGAATATCATTCAATCCATCTCCGTATTTGTAACAAAGGAGGAAGCCTCAAGGGTCCAATCCGAGTTAGACAAGCTATTTAAAACACACTTCTCTTGATAACGGCGAAGACTCTATGAACATGGTCTTAAGAGAGCCGCTGTTTTACATAGACTTTATTTACGGAATGAGTTTCTTAGTGATGTCTTACCTGGTATTTCACGGGATAAAGAAAGCGACTGACATTACTCTCACTGCCACCTTTTATGCGCTTATTCTCTTCGGTCTCACACATGGAGTCACAGAGTTAATCGACTGGGTAATATTTATTCTTAAGATCACTGGTACAGGTGAAATTGAGATATTGAAGTATCTTTCTCAGACTTTCTTAATCAGCTCGTTCGTTATTCTGTTGCAATTCGGGGTTAGTCTTCTGACATACAGGTCTGAGAAAGCAGGTGTCTTAAGGTTCATTCCGCTTGCCCTTTTTGGCCTTTATTTTGCAGGTCTCCTCATTACAAACGTTAATGATGTCTTAAAGGCCGGGCTTATTGCTCGATATTGTTTCGGCTTTTCAGGTGCACTGTTGAGCAGCATTGCTCTTTATCGTCTTGCTAATTCAATGAAGGCCGTGGGTAACTCAAAACTGATTAAAGGGCTCGTCGTTGCCGCCATCGGCTTTACCTGCTATGCTGTCTTTGGAGGACTGATCATCAAACCAATAGTTGGTATTCCTATTCAGCTCTTCAGGTCCGCCTGCGCGTTTACAATTGCGATTTCCTCATTTTATATCCTTGACGTCTTTAAGGCATCCCCGGGAAATCATCAAGAGCGTAAATAGAAATGTCATAATTTTTTTTTGCCTCACAATTAGATCATTCTAACATTGTCAATAACGCTTTTTCATAATAGTTTCTCATTGACAAGTTATGAGCAAATGCTTATAATGGTAGTTTGAGTTGCTCGTAAAAGTACAGACACGTTAGGTGCAAAGAATGCATAGCTGTTCAGCTCCAAAGGTATCCCTCTCATTGACCTCGAAGAAGTTTGTCTTGTCGGCGATGAACTCGAGGCAATTCGTCGTGCAGATCATAAAGAGCTTTACCATGATGCCGCAGCCCGGATCAAATTGCCATTTGCTACTTTCGCATGCATTTTGAATATGGGAGGAAAAAAGCCGCTTTAGCTCTCGTTACGGGTGAGTCGATGAAAAAAGGCGATCGTACCGAATTAGAAATGCGTGCTGTCTGAGGAGGCTGTCAGTGAGCAAGAAAGTCAAACCTATTGTATTTGCATTTTTTTTTATTTTAGTGGGGTGCCTCTTCACCGTTTATTCATTTGTTCTTCTCAATGACTTATTGTTTCATACTACCAATCTTTTTGCACGATATGAGAGATACGTTAATTTGATCTTGCCGCCCTTGATCAGTGCGATAATCGCCCTTTTTTTTATTGCATTAGGCTACTACATTTTAGGTAGAAAAAATTAGTGACCCGAAACAAATGTTCGATCTTGCAAAAATATTATTTCTAAAATAAAAAATTTTTGAAAAGTCATCAAATCCAAGGCAGAGCTTTGGGTACCCCCAATTTCAGAAGCCATTGGAAGTGGCGTTGTTGGGATCAAACACAGCGAAAGGATTTAAAGAGCCAAAGGTGTTGTTGCTGATTAACTGCGGGTAGAGAACAATGATGGTATCTATCTTATCCCCCAGTTACAGCCGGTATTTTCTATGAACGCACAGCCGACAGCCTCGTATCCTTCTTAACAACCAAGAAAAACAATGTGTGCCTTGCACTTGTGGCCTGTGGAGAGCTAACAGGGACATAGACCCATAGACCCAGTCACCCTCGGCGCAAAAATGAACCGTCAAGGGAGAAATGCCCCATACTAAAAATCACATAATTTTCTGCGGCGATAAACCTGCTTTTCGGAGTCTGTCCTGCGGCACGGGTTGCACGCTTCCACTCCCTCGAGGCTTCGAAGCGAGAAAAGTCGATCACTCATTCAAATCCAGATAATCGATAGGACCCGTTGCATCAAAGAGAAATCGATACGAAATGATAATCGTTGCATCACATAAAAATCGATACAAAAACAGGTGATTTATCCATAGGGGATCTAGTGGTGCAGAAATCACCTTCACCAGGAGCTCTA
>JBKQMP010000089.1:0-14887 GCA_052146665.1 Dissulfurispiraceae bacterium | reverse complement strand
TTTTCTCTCCAGCCTAAAACTACTCTCTTGGCGCCTGATTTTACCTCTACCTATTCAGCCCGAATCTGCTCCCATCCGAAAATAGCTCCGTTAGCTCTTCTTTATTCGCCTTGAGGTTATTGTTAAGGAATCGCTGGCATCGTCGGCCCGACTTACGATTTTCGCAAGCTAAATGTTATAATTGATTATATTGCTGCCTTCTGACCACAGAAAACGTTACCGAAGGTTTAATGCTGGTGGAGGCAGTGCCACTATAGCCTTCCGGAGGTCGCATAATGTTGAGTATGAAGTCAGTACACCCTGTAAAATTGTCTCTCGACACCAGGTTTAAATTTAGCTGTCATAAAGGCATTAGTTGCTTTACTAAATGCTGCTCCGATATAGAGATTCTCTTAACGCCCTATGATGTCATCAGGCTTAAAAACAGACTTGGCGTCTCATCTGGGGAGTTCTTGAATGACTATACTTATGTTGAGATTAATGAGAAAAACTCGCATCCCTTCGTGTTCCTGAAAATGAGCGAAGACAAAGAGAGAAGCTGTCCCTTTGTGACCGCGGATGGATGCACGATCTATACAGATAGACCGGCGAATTGCAGGTATTATCCTATCGGCCAGGCATCGCTCAGAAAGATGGACGAGGATGTGAACAGACCAGTTACCGAGGAGTTCTATTTCTTTGTGAAAGAGGCGCATTGTTTAGGCTTCAAAGAGGACAAAGACTGGACAATAAGGAGCTGGAGGAACGACCAGGAAGTTGATGTGTACGATACGATGAACAGGGGATGGAAAGATATCCTGTTCAGGAGAAATCTTCCCGGCGTTGAAGTTGATGAGAAAAAGCAAAAGGCGTTTTACATGGCGTGTTATGACATAGACAGATTCAGAAACTTTGTCTTCGAGAGCAAATTTCTTGAGATCTTTGATATCGATAAGAAGACAGTGGACAAGATAAGAAAAGACGAGCTGGAATTAATGAAATTTGGCTTCGATTACACAAAATACATCCTTATGATGGAAGAAACTCTCGTTAAGAAATCCTGATTGAGGATTCTTCCGTCATCATGAGGCCGACCTCTCTATGTTCATATCGACAAATACGCTGGAAGACAGGGCACCCCTTGCAGGCAGCTTTCCACCTATCTCCTTGATAAGCATTCACTTGCCCGCTGGCCTTCCGGCTGGACTACCTTCTATGCTCCCCAAGCACCGCGCACCTGTCCCCAGATCGGCATAATTAACGCTGGGTGGGTAATGTCACAAAAGGAACCTGACAGCGAAATTGATCTCCTGAAGTCCGAGATCAGGAGACTCAGAAAGTCAATACATGAGTTGACGCCCCCACTCTCTGTAATGCTTAAAAGGCGCGGCTTCAGTATCTTCAAAAAGGACCCCTCTGACGACCTTCTTCTACCCGGAAAAGATTTTATAGATGGCTACTACGAAATGTTAAAGAAATACTCCTTCAGGCTTTTCCTGCGGGATGTCATCCAGCACCAGCCCTTGTTCACCTTATCACAAGTAACACGGTATGCAACAAAAGAAGTCACTGCCGAGTATCTTGAGTACCTTTCAAAAGTTGGTCTCATCGCCACTGAACGCAATTTCTACAAGCTTACAAAAGGTCCTATTAAGAGCTTTGGTGAGAATCTCGAGTGGCTTGTGGCTGAAATCTTTAAACGGGAACTTCTGACGGAAGCCTTTTGGGGGGTAAAAATTAAGAAAACCTTGTCAGGTGGAGACTATGACCTCCTCGCAAAAATAGATGGTGCGATCCTATACATGGAGGTTAAATCCTCGCCGCCAAAGCAGATCTACCAGAAGGAAATACGTTCTTTTAATGATCGAGTGCGTGATCTGATGCCGGAAATCGCGCTCTTCTTCGTAGATACGGAATTGAGGATGAAAGACAAGATAGTGCCGATGTTTGAAGATGACATGAGGCTCAGATCCACTGAACCTCCGGAAATATCACGATTGGAAAAAGAGCTTTTTGAAGTGACAAAAGGTAAAATAGAGGGAACAAGATTATTTATAGTAAACGCAAAGGACAGTATTGTAGGTAACATAGAAAGGATCCTGACTCACTATTTCAGGAGAGGTTGATTGATCTTGTCGAGTCCGAGGAGGAGAGAATGAGCACCAAGAAAGATATATGTGTGGTCTGCGCGTACAGGGCCGCTTGCCAGAAGAAGTTTTCCCTCAAGGCAGGGCACCATTGTCCTGACTTCGCGAGGGACTTTTTGATCAAGGAAGAAGATGACTTAAAAGAGGAAGACCATACCACAAAAAATACAGAGCGTTAGCTCATTTTTTGCCGGCCCTGGGTGCATCTTTAAGTCATAACAATTAGCCGCCGGTGAATTCGAATATTCACCCCCGTATCTTAAGATGTCAACGAGCTAAGCAGAATATTGCAGATTGGTGAACCAAAAAGCGCCGACCGAACCGCTCATCAAGGACTTTTCCTGTCAAAAAAAGCATAGGCTGTCTCTAAAACTTTCTTAGATTGACTGCCTAGTGACCCCGGGCTTAAGCCGCTGTAGCAGCTTCTTTAATGGAAGCGTATTGAGCACATCATCTTTTTCCAGCCAGCTCCGCCTTGCTATGCAAACGCCATATCGCATGTAGTCCATCTGGTTGACTAAATGCGCATCCGTACTTATGACTATCGGAACCCCCATAACCTTCGCCCTTCTCGCATAAGTGTCGTTGAGGTCGAGCCGCAACGGGTAGGCATTAATTTCCATTGCCGTGCCGGTTTCTTTCGCCACCCTGAAGATTTCTTCCATTTCCAACTCATAGGCATCTCTCTCCCCGATAAGCCTCCCCGTGGGGTGGGCAATTATGCTGACATAAGGGTTTTTCATTGCAGAAAGCAATCGTGAGGTGAGTTGTTGTTTGGTCTGTTTAAATCCGGAATGTATCGACGCTACGACAATATCAAGTGTCTTAAGGGCATCATCAGGAAGATCCAAGCTGCCATCGCTCATGATATCAACCTCTGTTCCGCTGAGTATCTTAAAACCCCGGAGTTTTTTATTAAGCGCAGCTAACTCCCTGCCTTGCTCCATAAGTCTCTCAACCGTTAATCCGTGTGCGATAGCGAGGACTTTGGAGTGGTCAGTAAGCGCAATATATTCATACCGGTATTGCCTGGCAGCTTCCACGAGCTGTTCAAACGTATGACTTCCATCGCTCCATCGTGAATGGACATGGAGGTCCCCCCTGATATCATCTCTTGAAAGAAGCTTAGGCAATGTTCCATCTATGGCCGCCTCTATCTCGCCCTGATCTTCCCGCAGTTCAGGCGGGATAGAGGGAAGCCCAAGTGTCCGGTAGATATCCTCCTCATGCAATCCGCCCAGTCGCTTGCCGTCTTTTTCGCGGAATATGCCGTACTCGTTTATTTTGAGTCCCCTCTTGACTGCCATTTCCCTGAGTCTGACATTGTGAGACTTACTACCTGTAAAATACGCGAGCGCAGCTCCATAGGACTCCTGTTCCACCACTCTAAGGTCGACCTGAAGTCCTTCAGAAGTAATTATGCTTGACTTTGTGTGACCCTGCAGGAGGACATCTTTCGCGTGTGGAAGGTGAGTAAAAACCTTCATCACCTCTTTTGGGTTAGCTGCCGTTGCGACTATATCGATGTCTTTAACGGTATCTTTCCACCTTCTGAGGCTGCCCGCAATATCAATTTTATCGACAGCGGCGTGTTTTTTTAGCTGATGGAGAATATCCTGCGCAATCGGGAGAACTTTTCCAAGAGGCTGCCGTTCCCTACCCCTCTTTAGCATCTCTATCCCCTTCCGTATATTCTCTTCGGTCTTTTCTTTAATGCCTTCCAGGCCAACGAGTTTATGCTCTGCAGCCAACTTTTCCAACTCATCCAGGGTTCCAATATTCAATTTCTCGTAGAATAACTTTACCGTCTTGGGACCAAGTCCCGGCACCGACAGAAGAAGCAGCAGCCCCTCCGGTACTTCTCGGCTGAGATCTTCCCGGATCTGTATTTTACCTGTCCTCAGATACTCATCGATTTTAGCCGCGAGATCATAACCGATTCCCGGAATCTGTAAAACTTCCTCTTGAGGGATTTCATCGATATTTTTCGAAAGCCCCTCTATGTTCATCGCCGCCCGCCTGTATGCCCTTATCCGAAAAGTGTTTTCTCCTTTAATTTCAAGCAGATCTGCAACCTCATTGAATATTTTTGCAATCTCCTGGTTTTTCACTTCAGCATCTCCATCAATTCCTTGGCGTTCTTTGGTGCATAGCCTTGGGCATCGTTGTTGAAATAAATAAACAACTCTTTCTCGTCACGTAAATAACTCTTTATCATTTTTGCATCCTTTTGAAGCTCTTCAACAGAATATTCTGTGGCGTAATTTCCGTTTTCGCCATGCCTCCTAATGTAGACAGCGTCTGAGGTAATAGGTAATGAATCAAGAAACTCAGGCCAATCAGCTATACAGAGGCTTGTGTTATGATCTTCGCAAATATGAATGACCTCGTCCGTTATCCAGCTGTGATGCCTAAATTCAAGAGAGTTTCTGACAGGATACGGCCTGAGGCAAGCGAGGAATTTGTTCAGTCTTTCAACGTCGCTTTTAAAGGCGGGAGGGAATTGCCACAGGACAATCCTAAGCTTCTCTCCCAGTTTTAACGCCCTGTCAAAGAATAGTGCCACAGCACCGTCAACGTCGATGAGTCTCTTGACGTGAGTAATAAATCTGGAGCCCTTTAGTGAGAACGCAAATCCAGGCGGCGTCTCTTTATACCATTTATCGTAGGTTGAGGAAAGAGGCAGGCGGTAAAAGGTAACGTTAAGTTCTACGGAGGAAAATACCCTTGCGTAATATTCGAACCATCTTCGCTGGGGTAGATCGCGGGGATAAAACTTCCCCCTCCAATGCCAGTAGTTAAACCCGCTGCAGCCAATCCTCAATTCAGGCATACGGTTAAATATTTGAGGACAGATCCTCCTGCCGTTCCAGAATTGGCACCACTCGTCGCACTATGTCATAGGGATCATCGATCCCGCTGCTATCGAGCCAGAGAATGCCAGTCTCTTTTTTAAACCACGTGATTTGTCGCTTTGCATATGCCTTTGAACGTTTCTTAATGAGCCCAATAGCTTCTTCAAGGCTGGTTCCCCCGTATAAATACTTTGCCACCTCCTTGTATCCTATTGCCTGCAGGGAAGGTAATGGACAAATGGAAAGAGGATCAGAATTTGAGAAAACTTGAGGTAGCGAGAGTGTTGAATTCCTTTCAATCCTCCGTAGAACCCTCTCGACTTCATCAACCAGCCCTACGACTATCATCTGATCAACCCGTTCTTGAATCATTTGATAAAGCTCTTTTCTGTCCCTCGTCAGGCCGATTTTAATGAACTCATAAGGTAGAGGCCGTGTGAAAGACCGTTGCAATTCTGTCATCGTATTTTTACTTTTCAGGCAAACTTCTAATGCCCTGACTATCCGCCTAGTGTCTGTTGGCATTATCTTTGATGTTGCCACTGGATCTAGTTGTCTCAGATAGTCATACAAGGACACTTCACCCGATTCCTCTTTTTGGATTAGCTGTTGCCTTAGATCCCAGTCAGCAGACGGGCCTTTAAACATTCCCATAGTCATGGCCCTTATGTAAAGTCCCGTGCCGCCAACAATTATGGGAATTTTGTGACGTTTATGGAGGTCCTGGATCAATGGCTCAACATCATCAATGTATTCTCCTGCGCTGTATGACTGCCATGGTTCAGCCACGTCAATCATGTGATGCTTCACCGTCTGCCGTTGTTCAAAAGACGGTTTCGCAGTGCCAATGTCCATATGCTTGTAAATCTGCATGGAATCAGCACTAATTATCTCTGATTGCCTGATTTTAGCAAGCAGAATGGATACAGCGGTTTTCCCGACGCCCGTAGGACCAAGCAGTACAATGACTTTTTTCATAGACATTCATTAAATAAGTATATATAATAAAAGGTTATCATAATATAAAGTATAAACCATAATTCATTTTTTTGTGAGGAGGTTCCGATGTTAATAAAAGGGAAAGTATGGAAATTTGGTGATGATATAGACACAGACGCTATTATCCCAGCAAGATATCTTAACACCTCGGATCCCAATGAACTCGCCCGGCACCTCATGGAGGATACCGAAAGAGATTTTCCTCTCAAGGTTGAAAAAGGGGATATTCTGGTGGCAGGAAAGAACTTCGGATGCGGGTCCTCACGGGAGCATGCCCCTATTGCCATTAAGGCCGCGGGTATTCAAGCTGTCATTGCTAAGAGTTTTGCAAGAATTTTTTATCGCAACTCCTTTAACATCGGGTTACCGATATTCGAAGCCCCTGAGGCATCGGAGAAGCTAAGGGAAGGTGATATTGTGCAGATAGATGCTGACAAAGGCATGGTCAAGAATCTCTCTTCGGGAGAAGGGTTTAAGGCAGAGCAAATCCCCACATTCATGCAGGAGTTGATAACTACCGGAGGGTTGATTGAGTGGACCAAGAAAAGGATAACGAAAGGAGCCGCGGCATGAGGAGGGCATACAATATTGCCGTAATTCCGGGAGATGGAACTGGACCAGAGGTTATCGCCGAGGGACTCAAGGTGTTAAGAGCCGCTTCCGTAAGGTTCGGGTTTAGCTTGAAATTAGACTATATGGACTTTGGAGGTGATCGATATCTGAAGACAGGTGAGACTCTGCCCGATAAAGCTATCGATGAGCTGAAAAAATATGATGCCATCTACCTCGGTGCGATCGGACATCCCGACGTGAGACCGGGCATCCTTGAAAAAGGCATCTTATTAAAATTGCGGTTTGAGCTCGATCAATATATCAATCTAAGGCCCGTAAAGCTCTACCCGGGCATTGATTGCCCGCTGAAGGACAAACAGCCTGAAGACATTGACTTTATCGTAGTCAGGGAAAATACAGAAGGCCTTTATGCCGGTGCGGGGGGGGTGTTGAAGAAGGGGACTCCTGATGAGATTGCGGTGCAGGAATCAATCAACACAAGAAAAGGTGTCGAAAGATGCATCAGATATGCTTTTGAATGCTGTAAAAAGAGAGCCAAAATGAAGAAACTTACCCTATGTGGCAAGACCAATGTCCTGACCTTTGCCTTTGACCTCTGGGAAAGGACTTTCTATGAAGTTGCCAAAGAGTATCCCGAAATAAAAGTAGATTATGCGCATGTGGATGCGATTGCCATGTGGTTTGTAAAAAACCCCGACTGGTTTGACGTTATAGTCACGGATAATATGTTTGGAGATATTATTACTGACCTCGGGGCAATGATTCAGGGAGGTATGGGGATTGCTGCGGGTGGGAACATAAATCCTCAGGGTGTCTCCATGTTTGAGCCTATCGGCGGTTCCGCTCCAAAATACAAAGGCATGAATAGCATAAACCCATTGGCTGCAATCTGTGCTGGCGGTATGATGCTCGAGCATATCGGAGAAGAGGAGGCGGCTAACACTGTTGAAAAAGCAGTGATGGCAGTGACTGGCAAGCATATCAGGAGCCTTGCTGCAGGGATGATGGGTTATACCACTACGCAGGTTGGAGACTTAGTCGCAAAATATGCGAGCGAGTTATAAAACTGACAGCAGGGAACGTGTATTTTTTTTCATTAACTAATTATCAGCCTGGGGGAAAACAGCGGGGCAACTGTAATAATGGAAGTGAGGAGTAGATAAATGCTGAAAAACAAAGAAACATATGTGGTCGCCGTTGTCGGGGCGACAGGCGCAGTGGGCAATGAGATGATTGCCATACTAGAGGAGAGGAAATTTCCCATTGAAAAATTACGCCTCTTTGCGTCAGAACGGTCTGAGGGTGCGATCCTCGAATACGATGGCAGCGAAGTGCCAGTTGAAACCTTGCAGCAGCATTCCTTTGAAGGCGTTGATATAGCTCTTTTTTCTGCCGGCGCGGAGCGGTCCCGGACATGGGCTCCCATTGCGGCAGAGTCGGGGTGCGTGGTCATAGATAACTCAAGCCAGTGGCGGATGGATTCAGGGGTCCCCCTCGTCGTTCCCGAGGTAAACCCTCATGACCTCAAATGGCACAGAGGCATCATTGCGAACCCCAACTGTTCGACCATCCAGCTAGTTGTTGTGTTGAAACCAATACACGATGCAGCAAGGATCAAGAGAGTTGTGGTGACGACATTTCAGGCCGTCTCAGGAACCGGAAAGAAGGCAATGGACGAGCTATTACAGCAGACATCTGACCTTCTGAGCTTTCGTGAGATAAGCTGTAATGTTTATCCTTACCAAATCGCATTTAACGTATTACCACATATAGACAAATTCGAAGAAAATGGTTATACCAAGGAAGAAATGAAGATGGTGAATGAGACAAGAAAGATAATGGGCGATGCTTCCATTATGTTAACGGCTACCACAGTGAGAGTCCCTGTATTCAGGGGACATTCTGAGTCAGTAAATGTGGTGACCGAGCGAACGCTCCTGGCAAATGAAGTGCGTTCGCTTCTGTCCAGTGCCCCAGGCGTCATTGTCTTTGACGCTCCCAATAAAAACGTGTATCCCCTGCCAATACATATTGCCGGAAAGAATGAAGTATATGTCGGAAGAATCCGCGTAGATGAATCGATTGAAAATGGGGTCAACATGTGGATAGTGGCTGACAATTTGAGAAAAGGTGCCGCGCTAAATGCAGTGCAGATCGCGGAAGAACTGATAAGACAAGACCAACGAGTGGTAGACAGTTCGTTAGAATGTAGTACGCTCTGAACTTTATCAGGATCGTTTAACAATATTCGCTGCACATTACAACTAATGGAGGTGAGATATGATAGCTGGGAGAAATTATTTTTTTACATCGGAGTCAGTTACAGAAGGACACCCCGATAAAATAGCTGACCAGATATCTGATGCGATACTAGATGCTATCATCGGGAAAGACCCAACATCGAGGGTAGCCTGCGAAACTTTAGTAACAACGGGCCTAGCCTTTGTTGCCGGAGAAATCACGACGACTTGTTATGTCGAAATACCCTCAATAGTCCGTGAAACGATCAAGGATATCGGCTATACAAGAGCGAAATACGGTTTTGATTATGAGACGTGCGCCGTCATCACATCAATACACGAACAGTCTCCGGATATCGCGATGGGAGTTGACCCGGGAGGCGCGGGAGACCAGGGATTAATGTTCGGCTTTGCTTGTAACGAGACGCCAGAACTGATGCCAATGCCGATAATGCTAGCCCACAAGCTTGCCCTGAGGCTGACAGAGGCTAGAAAAAGAGATATTCTGAGCTATCTGAGACCTGACGGAAAGACACAGGTTACCGTTGAGTACAAGAACGGCAGCCCTGTCAGGGTCGACACAATCGTCATATCTTCGCAGCATAGCCCTGACATAACATTGAAGGAGATGCGAGAAGACATCATTGAAAAAGTGATTAAGCCCGTTGTTCCCCCCGAACTGCTTGATGAAGAACATGTCAATTACCACATAAACCCGACGGGAAGATTTGTCGTGGGTGGCCCAATGGGAGACACGGGCCTCACGGGAAGGAAAATAATAGTCGACACCTATGGCGGCGTGGGCAGTCATGGGGGAGGCTGTTTCTCGGGTAAAGATCCGACAAAAGTCGATCGCTCGGGATCTTATATGACGAGGTATATAGCAAAGAATCTCGTTGCCGCAGGTATTGCCGAAAGGATTGAAGTGCAAGTGGCCTATGCGATAGGCATCCCCGAGCCGGTATCCATATTTGTTGACACCTTTGGTACCGGAAAAATTCAAGATACCAAAATTATATCACTTATCAAAAAACACTTTGACTTGACTCCCAAAGCAATTATCGAGCATCTCAATCTTAGGAGACCTATTTACCGAAAAACGTCTGCCTACGGCCATTTCGGTCGCACTGACAAAGATTTCACGTGGGAGAAAAAAGATAAGGCGGATGACTTGAGAAAAGCGGCTGGTCTTTAGGGGCCGTTTCAGCGTTTGTAATATTAACAAAATTTGGAGGTGTCATGGGACTATATGATGTTAAGGATATCGCCCTCGCAAAAAAGGGATCCCTGCGGACAGAATGGGCCGCTCAGGAAATGCCTGTGCTGAAGAATATCACAAAAAGGTTCTTGAAAGAGAAGCCCCTTAAAAAGATACGAATTGCAGCCTGCCTTCATGTGACCACGGAGACGGCATGTCTTATGGGGACACTTAAAGCTGGCGGTGCCGAGATCCATCTTTGTGCATCTAATCCTCTGAGCACACAGGATGACGTGGCAGCATCCCTCGTTAAGAATTTAGGCATTTCGGTATTTGCCATTAAAGGGGAGGACACAAAAACCTACTACAAACACATCAACGACGCCCTTACGATTAATCCAGAGATTACCATGGACGACGGGGCTGATGTGGTATCGACACTTCACAAAACTCATCGAGAGCTTCTCCGGGGAGTAATTGGAGGTACCGAGGAGACAACCACTGGGGTCATCAGATTAAAAGCAATGGCGGAAAAGGGTGCGCTCAAATACCCTATTATTGCTGTAAACGATGCTCATACAAAACACCTTTTTGACAACCGTTACGGGACGGGACAAAGCACCATGGATGGGATAATGAGGGCTACGAATAGATTAATTGCAGGATCTATTTTCGTGGTATGCGGATATGGCTGGTGCGCAAGGGGTGTTGCTATGCGGGCAAGAGGGCTGGGTGCAAGGGTAATCATTACAGAGGTGAACCCCTTGCGGGCGCTGGAGGCTATTATGGATGGCTACGAGGTAAGCCCGATAGCTGATGCGTCAAGAATTGGCGACATATTTGTGACCGCTACAGGCAACGTACATGTGATATCGGCGGACTGCTTTGCCTTAATGAAAGACGGAGCCATAGTCGCTAATACAGGCCATTTTAACGTAGAGTTAGACTTGAACAGTCTCAAAAAGCTGTCCATATCAAGAAAAAGTATCAGGGATTTTGTGGAAGAATTTACCTTACAGAATGGCAGGAGGGTCTACCTTCTCGGTGAAGGACGTCTTATCAATCTTGCGGCTGCTGAGGGCCATCCATCTGCTGTGATGGATATGAGCTTTGCCAATCAGGCATTGTGTGCAGAATTTATAGTCAAGAATAGGGATAAGCTCGAAAACCGAGTCTACGGCGTTCCCAAAAAAATTGATGCGGAAATAGCGCGGCTTAAGCTCAAGGCAATGGGGATAAAAATAGATACCCTTACTGCTGAGCAGAAAAAGTACCTGGAAAGCTGGGAAATAGGGACGTAACACTCTTCAAATAAACCTGTACTATCTTTATTCTGATTTCTCCTGTCTTGAGGCCCTGGCATCACCGTTCTAGAAAGAATGCTGTCAGGGTCGCCCATCCGAATCGGATTTATCCATGCTGTGACCCTGCTTGTACCTCATTTGGAACGAGTGACCAGTGGGGGGGGCACGAGAGAACAGATCAAGGCATTTTACTATTGCCACAAGCAGAAGCGCGTCCATCTTTGTCCGGTGTAGAAATTTAGTGGCAAATGCTGCCTCATCCCTTCCGTGCTCAGGCACAGAGCAGAGCACCTCCCCTAGAGGCGGTGGCCAGAAGGTGAGACTGATAAGAAAAGCTCCTGCGGGCTACGGTCTCTCGACCTGCTCTAGTAGTCAGAGACTACCAGCATCCAGGTAGTTGAGGATGGTAGAACTTGTTAAGACCGTCTGGTACTTACCCGACGAATAATCTATAAGGGGTCTGTCAATACTAAGGCTTGCAAGCGCTCTCAAGCCGAGCCACGCAACATACTGGTAGATCTTCAACCTGTTCAATGCGGAGTTGATGTCACTAAGCGCAGTAAAACCGAACCCTTGACAGGCACAAGTTCATACTGACGGAGGTAATTCTCCATTACAAACCCCGGCGGCAATAAGTCCTTGTAGGGTCAGTCTGATCTAATTTCTCAACCCGCTCGGTTAGCTTTTTAACCATCTATGCTTTGAGCCCGTCTTTCATCTGAATTACAAACGGCATCACAGTCATTTAACCTCAATCATAAAAAGTGAAACGACTATCTTGCCTTCATGCTTTATCTCCCCAAAGATGTAATAAAGACCTTTAGACGGGAAAATAGTATGTACTTCAACTTTAGGGCCGAACTTGTCAGGAATTGGGCTGTGCATATGATGTTCGAGATGCCCACCAGCTACACTCCCTGGCACTTCACCATAAGCATCTATAAAATAATTGCGGTCAGCCGAGATTATCGCAACATGCATAGGTGCTGAAAGATATGGCTCCAGGTCGGTAACTGGCGCTCCGTCTTTACTGAAGAGGTAGTTGAGCGTCACTTGTTCGCCTGTAGCGACATCTTCAGGCCCGGTACTAAGATTTACATCGTAGTCGCCAAATCTTTTGTTTCGGGAGAGATCTTTCTTAAGGAACGTCATGAATGGTTCGCCGCGGACATCAAGTGTGAATTGTTTTGAATGGAGTTCGCCCTTCACTGCGAAATCCACTCTTACAAGATAGAGGCCAGCTTTTGGAAAAGTATACTGCACAGGGAATTGGGCAGTCCTCTTCATCCCCCGGGTGATCGCACCGAAATCCTCGGGATGTATATGGGCAAATACGCTAAAATCTTGACAAATAATTATCACGTGCAGAATTCGATCATGAGTGATCGAAAGGTCCTCTACAGGCTTTCCTTTCGGATCTTTGAAAGAAAATACAATTTTTGCTGGCTGTCGTTCCTTAATGTATTCCGGCTCCGTTTTTAACTCTACGACCACTTCTTGATTTTTTGTAGTATCCGTATCTTGCGTGTGATCGGCATGCAGTTGATAGTTTTGCACCATGCTCATCTCAGCAATGGCCTTATCCTGAACCAGAAAAAAAAATCCGCAAAAAACAAAAAGAACTACTAAAAAAACTTGGCTAATCTTATTCAGCATAATTATTCCTCCTAATTTAAGTATTCATAATGTTTATCAGTCTTGCACGTGTTTCTGTCAAAGTAGGTCTCCCTTCAGATGTCCTCGCACCACCCTTATGTTACCCGTGGTATGTCTGGAGATCTTTGATAAAAGCCCACTCCTCATAGATAATCGTCGTGGTAAATTCAAAAACATCCCTTCGTGCCTATAATATCATTTGAGTCAGACACCCGTGTCATCCTTTCTCTTTCTCGGCAACGGGAGCGCTGTTGCCATCCCTTGAGCCAAGAGTTTTTTTGTATGTTCACTCTCCGCCGTAAATTCCACAACCATGATGCTGCGTCCCCTGTGCACCACTCTTGCCTCTGCAGTTATACGATCTCCAAGGGAAGAAGAACGAAACATATTAAAACTCCACTGTACCCCAACGGCATCGGTTATCGAGTTCACCGCTACCGCGAAGGCAACGTCCAGAAGAGCGAAAATTAAACCGCCATGTGCGATACCGTGAGCATTCAGAAATTCGATCTTCACCTCAGCCCTTAATCGGGCATATCCCTGGGAGGCTTCCAATAGTTCCATATCAAACAGGTCGAAGAGTTTATCACTTTTTACAATGTCTTTAATCCTGTCCAAATGGCTCCTTTGCTCTGACCTTTCTGAAGTTTTGAGTCGATGACAATATCAGGTATGAAGAGAACTAACTTATGGAAAAACAAATCCGCGCCTTGGAGAATGCGCTCTCATTTCTAGCCCTTGCCGCATCGTCCTCAATGATAATTATTGCCTACATGTATATTTTAAATCAAATGAAATAAAAAATCAGACGCCCTGCTAATATGAAAAAATCTATGTGAGCTGACAACCATATCATTATTCAAATAAAGGGGGTAGATCGGCGGACGTTTAAAAATATCTAAAAGATCCTGATGAGGAGGAGATACAGTTCAAAAGGGCGTTGAAGTGACTCGATAGAAGGCTTATTTAAACCAATACAGGCACAAATCAAGATAGCAAAACGGTTTAACTATTCTCAGAGACTTCCTGCCCTGCGTGAAAAGCCTAGGCCCTCCAAGGAGGGTTTTATATACTTTCCCCCTCCCCCTTCTTGAGGAACTTAGCCCGCTGTTGTGCAACATGTTATAATTGCCTAAGATAAAATGTCGACACCATCGCTTATCAAACAAGCACTGAGAATCGTCCTCCGATATGATGAGGACGCCAAGTTGAATCTCTTCGAAGTATTCCCGGGCTTGAAGCACTTCTTCATTCATAGACGTAACCTTGCATATATCCGTACCTTTGGTGACCTATTCTTTACTGCACTGATTATTCTTGGCCTTTTTGGGCCACAGGACCCTCAGCGCAACGTCTCTCTCTTCATTTTGTGGGGGATATGGTGGACAGGCGTCGTAATGAGCTGGTTTTATACGGGTCGACTCTGGTGCGGGTTTTGTCCTTTCCCTGGGATCGGACGTTTTTTTCAACGCGTTGGGTTAAGCCTCAACCTTGAGGTTCCTAACATATTTAA
Organism: Dissulfurispiraceae bacterium; assembly: GCA_052146665.1. Lineage (GTDB taxonomy): Bacteria > Nitrospirota > Thermodesulfovibrionia > Thermodesulfovibrionales > Dissulfurispiraceae > JBKQMP01. The sequence goes on along the minus strand of JBKQMP010000089.1, from coordinate 423 downwards.
AAAATATTGCGTCTATCTTGCTGTTATTCTCTTAGCTGTCATCATCTGGACTGAAGAGGTCACCAATTTAAAGAGTTGGCCTGCGGGAACAGCCTATCTGCTCATCAGTATCCTCCTTGGAGCAACCATACTAGGAGTGATTTTTAAAGGTCAAGCGTGGTGCCGCCATGTTTGTCCATTAGGAAAGATGATCGGGTCCGCGTCAACTTTATCTCTCACTGAATTCAGACCTGACGTCTCCAAGTGCAAGACTTGCGAAACCTTTGCCTGTAGACGAGGTTCAGACAGGACACCGGGTTGTCCAGTCTACCTCGGGGCTATAAATGTCCGAAATAACATCAACTGCCTTGTCTGTGGTCATTGCATCTCGCTTTGCGATAGCGATTCCCCAAGAATTAATTTAAGAAATCCCTTTACCGAACT
>JBKQMP010000088.1:0-40470 GCA_052146665.1 Dissulfurispiraceae bacterium | reverse complement strand
GGTCGTAGAATTTAATAATCCTATGGCGCTCTCTGGCCACTTCGCTCCTATCGAACCGCTGCAGACTTGCCAGCATATCCTGTAGCCTCCTCATGCCTCCAATCCGACTGAAGATACAATATGCCCGTGCGTAATGATCCATCAAACCTCAATGTCGAAAATGTATCGTAACTTTTTCAGTGTATGCGTCCACTACATATGAGACAAAGAGAGGGGTTTATGATCATGGATAATGCCATTGTCTTTGAGGAATTGCAAGGGGGTTTTATTAGCCAGGGCCCGGTGAGGTCTTATGCAGTTATAGACATGCTCCAAGCGGATAAGCTGTTTATTGAGTTCAGGGATTAACCAGGAACAGTTGGTGACCTCATAGAATTCTTCTGTATGGGTTCTGTTGCCGCGTTCCACTGAACCGTTGAGTTTTGGACTTCGTGGCGGCAATACAAACAGCGCAATGCCCTTTTCTTTGCAGGCAGTCTCGACTTCCGCGTAAAACGCTCCATAGCCATCCACTTGAATCGCCTTTACGGAGAAGCGCATGCGTCGGTGCAGGGTATCGATGAACTCTGTTGCGGTGCGTGCCGTTGCACGGTATCGCGCTTCTATGACGTCCCACTTCGAGATGACATCACGGGCGGTGAACTGTTTCAGTATTACCCCTGGGGCAGGACGTATATCAAGGGTATCTATCTGCACGAGATCTCCTGGGACAACCGGGACATACTCTTTTGGCTTCCTTACTGCGTAGGACCTCTGCTGTCGTTTCTTTGTGGAGATTGCTCGTCTGCGGGGTTCCACGATGTCTCCGCGTTTCTTAAGATACCCAATAATGCGGCAAACGGTAGAAGCGGAGGTTTCCCATCCCTGATCCTTGAGCAGTACGATCAGTTTGTCCTTCCCCCAGCGGAGATACTGCTGTCTCAACTGTTTTACCGCGATGATAAGTTCGTATGACCATTGTGCTTTTCTTAGTCTCTTGGGTCGGCGTAAGTGTTCTTTTACAGAACTGAGGCCGTGGGGATTAAATCGTTGTATCCATCGGTACAGTGTTGCCCTGCTGATATCAAAAGTCCTGCAGACAAGCCCTATATCCTTGGTATCAGGATAGAGCCTCAGTGCCCTTAACCGATTTGTCTCCTTGTTTGTCAGTTCCGTCGGCGTGTGCTTTGCCAGCCGGTGAAATCCTTTTGCTATGCTGAATACTTTCATCGAGAGGTACCTCCATACCCCTCTTTTATACCTTATTCTTGTCTCACATGTATCTGAACGCGTTCAGCGCATCTCCGCACGGCTTTAATTTATCAGGGAAACGCCGTAAAACTGCGTCCTTCAGGGAGGAGATATAAGGCGTGCCGTTGCAAGACTTTGGTGAAACAGTTCGTTTAGATTAATACCAACGCTCTTTGACAATCGGTATGCGGTTGTTGCCAGTCATGGTTGGCAACGTAAAATCGATACCAAAATAGTCGGGTGTTTTGTTGGAGTATTCTCCTGCGGTGAGCGATAACCAAGCAATACCGTTGGATAGTTCAGCTGACCTAAAGAAACTAAAACTCCATGTAGTAGGGGCGGGCAGCCCCGAATTGAAGCCTGTGGAGAGTGCGGCTCTCAAAGCGCCTCTGTGAAGCGGGAACCTACCAGAGACAGTATGCACGAGCTCAATGAGCCTACTGCTGTTTCCCCAGGGAATCATCGGCCTCTGGGCCGGTGAGGATGTCAAAGTGATAGTCTTTACAGGGTACCTGCTTTTCAGGTACGTCAAGTCCAGGACACATTGAGCCCCGTGCTAATAAAGGCATCACAAATTCTAGAGATTTGGCTGATTCCATTACATATCAACTACTCCACTACGACTACCGCACAACCCCTGGCATATTGGACCACTTTTTGAGTTACGCTACCAAGAAGAAGAGATTTCGCCATTCCCAGGCCGCGCCGTCCCATAACAATCGTGTCACAGCCTCGGGTCACCGCCTCATCGATAATGTCCTCAGCCACACCCACGCTGAGCGGCTTGAAATCGTCTCTGATCGCCTCCGGTGGAAATCCTGAGGAAATCAGAAGCGCCCGTGCCTTGTCTGTCAGTTCCAGGTTTATATTCTTTTGATCCGCCTCCCATTTTGCCACCAACTGCCGTCTTTCCTCGTACTCCTTTCCTTGAAGAATGTGACCGTCATCCCAGAAAGACGGCGGCAGATTCGACAAGATATGGAGCAGCGTTATCTCGGATCCTTTGCCGAAAGTTTGCGCTGCATATCTTAGTGCTCGCCAGGCGCCTTCTGAATGATCTAAAGCGACTAATACTCTATTTGACATGCATGCCTCCTGCAGATTCGAAATGAGTCAATTGCACCTTATCGTCCCATCAACACGTAAGAAAACCGAAGAGATTAAATCTGTCTAGCGTACCTACCTGTTTCTCATCATGTCAACGTCCGTAAACGTTGAGTTTCCGCTGATTCCTTCAGTTTACGCACTGCATTTGATACTATCTGCCTGATCCTCTCTTTCGTTACTCCAAACTCCCGGCCAATCTCATCGAAAGCGTATGGTCTGTCCCCTCCTATCCCAAACCTCTTCGTCAGGATCAACGCCTCTCGGGGTTTTAAAACATGAAGTAATTTGTGAAGATGCGATTTGAGGTCATTGCAAATAGCCATATCAAGGGGCGTCGCACTTGTCTTATCCTCGATCAATTCCTTCAGGCAGCCCACCTCATCCCCCGTGATTGCCTCAAGTGATACGGGCTCTCTCGCGACTGCAAGTATCTCCACCACTTTATGAACCGGCATATCAACCCTTAAGGCAATATCTTCCGGCGAAGGCTCACATAAGCATTCCTGCACGAAGTCCCTCCTAGCGTCTGTCACCAGGCTGATTTTCTCAAACAAATGCACTGGTATCCTTATCGTCTTTGACTGATTTTTTATTGCGCTGTGAATGGCCTGTCTTATCCACCACGAAGCGTATGTACTCAACTTACATCCTCTGCTATAATCAAATTTATCAACTGCCTTGATCAGTCCAATATTTCCCTCCTGAATGAGTGCGGCTAAACTTAACCCCTTTCCCAAATATTTCTTTGCTATGCTGATCACTAGCCTTAGATTTGATTCTATCATCGTGTCCCTGGCGTTCTTGAGTTCCTCCATTCCCTCCATGAAATCTTTCATTGACTTCTTCATCTCGGTCAAGGAAACACCCATGATTTTTTCGTAACGCCCCCTCGCATTCTTATTTCCCTCTATCTGCCTTAATGTCGTCGCTAGTTCTTCGCCCAATGCCTCTAATACCCTGTCCTTGAGGTTTAGTCTCACGACTTTTTCAATGATCTTATCCTTGTTGTTTCTGATAGGTCCTGCGGACCGCCGACACGGTGCGTGGTGATCCGGCAAAGCAGCATTTGGCAGGATATCGCTTCCAGGTGAGTTGAGCCTTTTTCTGATGGGGATAGTCGTATATCCTCTCTCTTCGAGTTTTTCTTCAGGAAAGCAGGGCGTTTTCTGTTTTATTAAAAACGGGCTGGTCAGGGAATAAGTGACGCTCCAGTCCAGCTTCTTGATCTGGTTCATCGCAAGAAAAAAGCTTTTCTTCTCATTGTTTCTTTGTTCTTCAGATGATGATTCCAGACAAATAACATCTTCTATCGACAGCGTTCCCTTTTTGACCGCATTGCCGAGCAAAGTCAGCCGCTGCCGGGCAAAAGGAAGGGAAAAAATTGCCTTTCTCATCCTCCTTTTCCCCTTCTCCGCTCTTTTCGCGAGATCAACCTCGTCTTGTCTTTTTAACAGCGGGAATTTCTCAATCTCCCTGAGATACATCCTCAACGCACTGCGATCATTCTCTCTGAGCCTATCCACCCTCCTGTCTGCGCTCAGATCCCGGATGGCCTCACTTTCATCGCAGATGGCCTCTCCTGGCACATATTCCTTCATTAAGAAATCAGGAACGTCCACATCATCGTACCTTTCAGCGTGGCTATATTGTTCTTCTGTCATAATCTCCCTCAGCGGTTACTTTTTTTTGTCGTACTTTTTTGGTCCTTGTAGTCTTTATCGCAAGAACCCTGTCCTGGCTCTCTCTTCACCCGTGTCCTTAATTCCTCCTGAACTCACGAGCGTCTCTTAAATGTATATCATGAAAAACAGCGTGAAAGGTATCAGACCATTTCCTCTTTTTTTGTAAGACCGCATTACGGCCTGCTGTCGGTCTTTATACTACAGTGCGAAGGTCCGGAGAATTTTTTTTATTCCGTATCAACGGTAACTTTGAAAGGCATTTCAGCTCCTGTCATTGTGCGAGTTAAGAAAAAATGCTCTCGGTATCCGTGTCAGATCATGCTTGCCCTTGGAAGAAATACATGCAACATTGTTGATTTAAGAAAGACCTCGTCAAAAAGAATCAGGCGCTGTCCTCAGACATCTTGCTGTCGACCTCTTTTCGATTTTGCTCTGTAGGACAATTACCGACAAATAATCAAAATATAATCTTACAAGAAAATCAGCGTCACGCTGATATCGCTTCCGCTTCTTTCACCAATACAATATCAGTAATTACTTTTATGTCTGAACAACATATTAGAGAGGGAAGATGGTTGCGCCAGCATCTCATCCGATGACACTTTGGCCCCTGGCCGTATATTGCGGTTCTTCAATCTTTATAGTGACCGTAATGATAGCGCTCTCCTATGTCCTTGGGCAGCGTCACAGGGACAGGGTGACGGGAGAGCCCTATGAGTCAGGAATCGTCTCAACAGGTTCGGCTCAAGTGCGGATGGATGTCAAGTTTTATCTCGTTGCGATGTTCTTTGTTATTTTTGATCTCGAATCAATTTTTATCTTTCCCTGGGCTTTAAATGTGCGGGAGCTCGGCTGGCCAGGATATATCAGCGTGATCATCTTCGTTGCCATGCTGTTCATTATCCTCGTCTACCTGTGGCGGCTTAAGGCCTTGCAGTGGGGACCTGCGAACACTAATGTGTATAAAATCGATAAAAAAGGATGGCCCGAGTGATCAAACGGCATATTCACGGGAAGAATTCTTATCCATCAAGAACTGATGGTTCTCCCGAGGATGCCATCCGCCACAGTGTTCTTTTCTCACGCCTGCAGGATCTCCTTGCCTGGGGCAGAAAGTATTCACTATGGCCTTTCAATTTTGGCCTCTCATGTTGCTTTGTCGAGATGGCGACAAGCATCACGAGCAAGTACGATATAGCCCGTTTCGGCTCTGAAGTAATGCGCGGCACTCCGAGGGAAGCGGATGTGATGGTGATCGCGGGAACAGTATTTATCAAAATGGCGCCTGTAATTCAAAGGCTTTACCAGCAAATGATGCTGCCGCGGTGGGTCATCTCGATGGGGTCATGCGCCAATTCTGGCGGTATGTACGATATTTACAGCGTGGTTCAAGGCGTGGACAAATTCCTTCCGGTGGACGTGTATGTGCCTGGGTGCCCGCCGCGCCCTGAGGCCTTCATAGAAGGCCTTCTGCTCCTTCAGCAGGCGGTTGGTAGAGAGAAGCGCCCGCTCAGCTGGGTTGCCGGCCCGCAAGGCACAGAAATCCACGAAATGCCCTCCCAGCGTGATCTCAAGCGTGAGGAGAGAATGAGGGCCGCCGAGCTACGATCCCCTGATGAAATCTAGAGGCAGTTCGGTGTGCAACTATTGATCCCATGAATACCAACTTGAATATAATTGAAGAACTCAGCAGCAGGTTTGGCTCTTCTAATGTCACGCCACAGACAACGCGGGATGGTACTCCCACGGTGTGGCTGCCAAGAGAAAAATTACATGACGCCTTGCATTATCTCAAAACAGAAAACGCGAGCCGTTATCAGATGCTCTACGACCTGACCGCCATTGATGAGAGGTTGCGCACCAATCGGCAGGGCCAGCCAGATAGTGATTTCACCATTGTATACCATCTCCTTTCATACCAAAATAATAGTGACATCCGCATCAAGGTCGCTCTTAAAGGCGGCGTCCCTTCCGCGCCAACCGTGACCGACATCTGGCCTTCAGCCAACTGGTATGAGCGCGAGGTCTGGGATATGTTCGGCATCAGCTTTGAGCGGCATCCGCACCTCAAAAGGATCCTGATGCCGTCCACCTGGGAGGGTCATCCTCTGCGCAAAGAGCATCCAACACGCGCCACAGAGATGGGACCCTTTCGCCTATCAGAGATAAAAGACGAGGCTGAAGAGAGAGCCTTGCAGTTTCAACCTGAAGAGTGGGGGATAAAGGCTCACGGACAGGACACCGACTTTATGTTCCTCAATCTGGGGCCACAGCATCCGGGGACTCACGGTCTTCTCCGTTTAATGCTGGAACTCGATGGAGAAGAGATCATCGGCTCAGTCCTCGATATCGGCTACCACCACAGAGGGGCGGAGAAGATGGGTGAACGCCAGACCTGGCACACTTACATACCCTATACGGACAGGGTCGACTACCTCGGGGGTGTGATGAACAACCTCGCCTACGTCCTTTCCGTTGAAGAGATTGCAGGCATAAGGGTGCCTCCAAAGGTCGAGCTGATAAGAGTCATGATGTCCGAACTTTTTAGAATCGCCAGTCACCTCGTTTGGTATGGTACCTTCGCTCAGGACGTTGGAGCCCTCTCCCCTGTATTTTACATGTTCACTGACCGGGAGCGTGTCTTCGATATTGTTGAAGCCATCTGCGGCGGCAGGATGCATCCAAACTGGTTCCGTATCGGTGGCGTATCGCAGGATCTTCCGAGAGGCTGGGACACCCTGATAAAGGATTTCGTGCGTTATCTCCCGCCACGGCTCGCTGAATATGACAAGTCGGTCCTGCAGAACCGTATTTTTAAAGCGCGGACACAAGGCATAGGCGGTTATACCAGAGATGAAGCCATTGAGTGGGGAGTGACAGGCCCCGGGCTGCGTGCCTGCGGCTTTGAGTGGGACTTTCGCAAGAAGAGGTCTTATTCAGGTTATGAGCAGCTTGACTTTGACATCCCCACAGCGCAAAACGGCGATTGCTATAGCCGAGCCTTAGTCCGTGTGGAAGAGATGCGTCAGAGTCTGCGTATCATTGATCAGTGCGTGAAGAACATGCCCGAAGGACCCTACAAGGCAACTCATCCTCTCGCTACGCCGCCCGCTAAAGAACACACAATGCAGGACATTGAAACACTGATCACCCACTTCCTCGGTGTGAGCTGGGGGCCGGTCATCCCGCCAGGAGAGACAGCCGTCATTATTGAAGCTACGAAGGGCGCTAACAGCTACTATTTGATCAGCGACGGCAACTCAATCCCCTACAGGGTGAGAATCAGGACCCCTTCTTTCGCCCACCTGCAGATGATTCCGCAGATGTGCAGGGGGCTGATGGTCTCTGACCTGATGGCCATTCTGGGGAGTGTCGATTACGTGCTGGCAGATGTGGACAGGTGATGCAGTGAAGAATGCATATTAAGAGGAAACAGAAATGCTCACTGATTCGGAGAGAAGGCAGATAGAGGCAACGCTTCAAGGGGTGGCCCAAAATCAATGGTCAACTATAGATGCGTTGAGGGTCATACAGGATTCAAGGGGCTGGATCTCTGATGAAAGCCTCACTGATGTCGCCGAACTTCTCGCTATGACACCAGCTGAGCTGGACAGCGTGGCGACTTTCTTCAGCCTCATCTTCAGAAAACCAGTGGGAAGGCATGTAATACTCATCTGTGACAGTGTCAGCTGCTGGGTCATGGGATACGATGATATACGTGAGTATCTTGGAAAGCGGTTCGGCATCAGCGAAGGAGAGACAAGCGCTGACGGCCGTTTCACCTTATTGCCGGTTGCATGTCTTGGCGTCTGCGATCGTGCGCCTGCACTTATGATTGACAACAATCTTTATACGGATCTGACCACGGAGAAGTTAGATGAGATTCTTGAGAAGTATCATTAGGATCCTCAGATGATGCAGCGGCCTCTTACGGCGCACATCCATGGGCACAGACCGTTCAGGCTGAGGGACTATGAGAAGTCGGGCGGGTATCGCGCTGTGCACAAGGCACTGCGGGAACTCGCACCCGATGACATAACGGCCATGGTGAAGAACGCAAAACTGCGCGGACGCGGTGGGGCAGGATTTCCTACGGGGCTCAAGTGGAGCCTTATGCCCGAGGTCCATGACTCCCCCCGCCCCCGATACCTGGTCATAAATGCCGATGAGATGGAACCCGGCACCTTCAAAGACCGGTTGCTCCTGGAGGGTAATCCTCATCAGATGATAGAAGCCGCCATTGTCGCCGCATACGCACTACAGGCCGACACGGCCTATATCTTCCTGCGATGGGAATACAAACTGGCCGCGAAGCGCCTCACCCAAGCCATTGCGGAGGCGTATGAGAACAATTACCTGGGCAACCACATACAAGGCTCAGGTTTCAGTCTGCAGTTGCACCTCCACGTGAGCGCGGGCCGTTACATGTGCGGTGAAGAGACGGGCCTGCTGAACTCCCTCGAGGGCAAACGGGCGATCCCCCGCTCAAAACCGCCCCACGCGACGACTGTCGGCCTCTTGGGAAAGCCCACGGTCATCAATAACGTGGAGACACTTTGTAACATACCTCATATTGTCATTAACGGCGACGAGTGGTTCCGGGGATTGAGCCATTCTCAAGACGGAGGGACAAAGATTTACGGTGTCAGCGGAAGGGTCAAGAGGCCGGGGGCCTGGGAGCTACCCATGGGTTCCTCTGCCCGTGAAGTCATTGAGGGACATGCAGGCGGCATGACGGACGGCTTCAAGCTGCGTGGGATAATCCCCGGCGGCGCCTCCACCAACTTTATCACGGAGGAGCACATCGATATAGGGATGGACTATGACTCCCTGCAGAAGGTGGGGAGCCGAATGGGGACCGGGACAATGATCGTCCTCGATGACAAGACGTGCCCTGTCGGCATGGTCCTTAACCTTGAGAGCTTTTTTGCCCGTGAGTCCTGCGGTTGGTGCACGCCCTGCAGAGAGGGTCTCCCCTGGGTCGTAAAAACGCTCCAAGCCATCGAGGAAGGAAACGGGCAGATGAGAGACCTTGAGATCTTACAATTTCACGCTGATCACATAAAGCTGGGGCATACGTTCTGCGCCCTCGCGCCCGGTGCTATGGAGCCCCTCGAGAGTGCGCTCAGATATTATAGGGAAGACTTCCAACAACACATCCGCCGGCGGCGATGTCCCTGGAAATAGCTATGATAACCATCTATATTGACAACAAGCCGTTTGAAGTGAGCGAAGGGCAGAACCTCCTCGACGCGGGCCTCGCCCTGGGATTCGATATACCATACTTCTGCTGGCATCCTGCCCTTGGATCGGTCGGCGCTTGCAGGCTCTGTGCCATCAAGCAGTTCAGAGATGAGCATGACACCAAGGGAAAGATTGTGATGTCCTGTATGACACCCGCTGCAGAGGGGATGCGCATTTCAATCGATGATCCCGACGCCAAGGCGTTCCGGACTCGCGTCATTGAGTGGCTCATGGTAAATCATCCGCATGACTGTCCTGTATGTGACGAGGGAGGGGAGTGCCACCTTCAGGATATGACGATCATGACAGGACATGCCTACCGCTCATACCGCTTCAGGAAAAGGACGTTTCGAAACCAGTATATGGGTCCTTTCATCAATCATGAAATGAACCGCTGTATCCAGTGTTACCGGTGCATCAGGTTTTATCGTGACTACGCCGGGGGAAGGGATCTGAACGTATTTGGGGCGCATGACCATGTTTTTTTTGGCCGACACAAAGAGGGCATCCTCGACAACGAGTTCAGCGGCAACTTGATAGAGGTCTGTCCAACCGGGGTATTCACAGATAAAACACTGAAAAAGCATTACGCGCGCAAGTGGGATCTGCAGACCTCACCATCTGTCTGTGTGCATTGTGGGCTGGGGTGCAACATCATTGCCGGGGAACACTATGGCAAGTTACTGAGAATACTGAACCGTTACAATGCGGAGGTGAACCGGTATTTTCTCTGCGACAGAGGTCGGTTTGGCTATGAATTCGTAAATAGCGATCGCAGAGTACACCAGCCCTTGCGGCAGCTTCCCACGGCCGAGAAAACGACCAACGGTAATCTGTTGGAGCCCCTCACCAGAGAAGAAATAATCCGCCACCTCGAGCCGCTTCTTTATTTCGGTGCGAAAGTAATTGGCATAGGGTCACCACGTGCCTCGCTCGAAGCCAATTATGCGTTGCGCACATTGGTCGGGCAAGATCACTTCTATCTGGGCATGTCAGATCAGGATTCACGAATGATTCAGCTTATAATAAGTATTCTTCAAACCGGGCCGGCTCGCACCCCCTCATTGAGTGACGTCGCCTCTGCAGACGCAGTTTTCGTGCTAGGGGAGGATGTTATGAATGTAGCGCCGATGCTTGCACTGTCCCTGAGGCACTCAATCCGTCAGAGGCCATTGAGAATTGCAGAGAAGTTGAAGATCCCGCCTTGGCACGACTATGCGGTGCGCGATGCGCTCCAGAACGACCAAGGTCCCTTTTTTGTCGCCTCACCCTCAGCCACGAGACTCGATGAAATTGCGACACGGTCATTCCGTGCAGCGCCTGATGATCTGGCGAGTCTTGGTTTCGCCGTTGCACGCGCATTAGATACTGCCATGCCGTCCTCACAGGAGATGCCCCAGGGACTGGCCCCCCTGGCAAAAGAAATTGCGCACGCGCTGAAGGAAGCTCAGAGACCACTTATTATCTCCGGAATGAGCTGTGGCAGCGAATCCCTGATAAAGGCTGCTGCCAATATCGCTTGGGCCCTTTGCGACCAGGGTCATCCGGCTGCGCTTTGTTTTACCGTCCCTGAGTGCAACAGCATGGGAGTCGGCCTGATCGGGGGCGGCAGCATGACAGAGGCATTCAGGAAAGTCGATGGGGGCGAAGCCGATACGGTCATAATCCTCGAAAATGACCTGTACCGAAGGGCTGAAAGGAAGGCTGTCGATGCGTTCTTTGACAAAGGGGCTCATATGATCGTTGTTGACAGTCTGCTCACTGAGACCGCGTTGAGCGCTGAAATCGTGTTGCCCGCCAGCTCCTATGCTGAGGCAACCGGGACGCTCATCAATAATGAAGGCCGCGCACAACGCTTCTTCAAGGTGTTCGAACCCGATGACGCGAGTTGTGAAAGCTGGCAATGGCTCCGTGATCTGATGGAAATAGCGGGGCGACCGGAAGCTGAGAAATGGCGGTCACATTCAGATATCCTTGTCTCAATAGCAGAATCCAATGATGCCTTTAAGGCGGTCTCGTCCATTGCGCCGCAAGCCGATTTCAGGATCTCTGGCATGAAGATACCAAGGCAGTCGCCCCGCTACAGCGGCCGCACCGCGACGCACGCGAATATCAGCGTGCACGAACCCAAGCCTGATGATGATCAGGATACGCCGCTGTCTTTTTCCATGGAGGGGTATGAGGGAGAGCCTCCTGCAGCGCTCATCACACGATATTGGGTCCCGGGCTGGAATTCGGCGCAGGCCCTCAACAGATTCAAGAGCGGGGTCACAGGCCCCCTCTCAAAGAGCGAGCCTTCTCCAAGACTAATTGAGCCCACTGAGATGGCTACGGGAACCCGTTTTGCTGAAGTGCCATCTCATTTTGACGCTGGCAGTGGGGAGCGTCTAATAGTTCCGATTTATCATATCTTCGGTTCGGAAGAGCTGAGCGCGCTTGCACCAGGAATCGCCCAGATGACTCTTCAACCTTATCTTGGGCTTAATCCCGATGACATGACTTTTTTTAAGGTGCGGGAACCTCAAGAGGTGGAATTCGCGTTACATGGCACGTTGTTCAGGCTGCCAGTAAAATCCGTTCCGTCACTACCCGCGGGGGTTGCCGGCCTCCCGACAGGACTTCCTGGCCTGACCGGATTGCTTCTGCCAGCTTGGGCAAAGGGATTCAAACCTGCAGAGCACGAGGGCCCATCATGAGTGCAACGATTCGCTCAATCATCGTCCTCTTCGGCGTTCTCATTGGTGTGCTCAATACGGCAGCATTACTCATCTGGCTTGAGCGCAGGCTTCTTGCGCTGTGGCAGGATCGTTATGGTCCTAACCGTGCCGGACCTTTTGGGCTGCTACAGGTCCCCGCTGACATGATCAAGATTTTCACTAAGGAAGACTGGATACCGCCGTTTGCGCACAAAACCACGTTTGTTCTAGCCCCCATGATCATCGTTCTTGTGACGCTGGTGTCATTCACAGTTGTTCCTTTTGCCCCGGGCATTGAGGTCGTGGATCTCAACGTAGGTTTGCTGTTCTTTCTTGCTATGTCGTCAATGGGCGTTTACAGCGTGGCATTAGCCGGATGGTCATCCAACAGCAAGTATTCTTTGCTAGGCGGGCTGCGGGCTGCGGCCCAGATGCTCAGCTATGAGGTTTACATGGGCCTGTCGCTCATGGGAGTCGTGATGCTTGCCCGCTCTTTCAACCTGAGCGAGATCGTCGAGGCACAAAGAGGCATGTGGTTTTGCATCCCACAATTATTAGGCATGGTGACTTTCCTCATCGCCGGCATCGCGGAAACTAGAAGACTGCCCTTCGACCTGCCGGAAGCAGAGAGTGAACTCGTTGCCGGCTTCCACTCTGAATATTCGGGAATGAAGTTCGGAATGTTCTTCGTTGGTGAGTATATTGGCATCACGCTTATCTCGGCCCTGATGGTCACACTTTTTTTTGGCGGCTGGTTAGGTCCGTTTCTGCCTCCGCTGCTGTGGTTTATTTTGAAAACCTTTTTACTTATCTGCGGCTTCATACTCCTCCGGGCTTCTCTGCCTAGACCCCGTTATGACCAGCTGATGTCTTTTGGCTGGAAGGTCATGTTGCCGCTCACCCTGTTGAACCTGTTGGCAACGGGGGGTGCCTTGCTTATCGCGTCTTCATAAGGAGATCTCGTGTTCAGTATACTGAGAAGCATTTGGTCTGTTTTCATGCACATGTTTAGAAAACGGGAGACCGTACTGTATCCCGAGGTGAGGGCCCATCTTGCCCCGAGGTGGAGGGGGCGTATAATACTGTCCCGTGATCCCGACGGTGGCGAGCGTTGCGTGGCCTGTTATCTCTGTGCGGTTGCTTGTCCCGTGGGCTGCATCTCTCTGCAGGCGGCGGAGGATAATGAAGGAAGGCGCTTTCCAGAGTTCTTCCGCATTAATTTCTCGCGCTGTATTTTCTGCGGTTTCTGTGAAGAGGCCTGTCCGACTTACGCGATACAGCTCACTCCTGATTTTGAGATGTGTGAATACAACCGCCAGAACCTAGTGTATGAGAAGGAAGATCTGCTGATAGCCGGAGTGGGAAAATACTCTGGATACAATTTTTACCGCGTCGCGGGATTGGCCATTGGGGGAAAGGACAAAGGTGAGGCCTACAATGAGACGCCACCTGTTGACGTACACAGTCTCATGCCATAACAGCGATAACCATATGAGGTAGAAGGAATGAACTCACTGTTTTACATACCTGCCGCAGTGGCAGTCATCTCAACGATCTTGGTCATAACGAGCTTAAATACTGTGAATGCTCTTCTTTATGCCATCATATCGCTTCTGTCTATAGCGCTCATTTTTTTTGGACTTGGTGCGCCATTTGTTGCAGCGCTCGAGGTGATCATCTACGCGGGCGCGATCATGGTGCTTTTCGTGTTCGTGATCATGATGCTCAACGTCGGGCCACAGGCCATCGCTGAGGAAAGGCAATGGCTGAAAATGAAGGTTTGGAGAGGACCCGTGCTCCTTGCCCTGATTCTCATTGGAGAACTCGCCTATGTTATCTCCGGACCGGCCACCGGAGCGTCCGGTCTGACTATTAACGACCCGAAGCAGGTGGGCATGGCGCTTTATGGACCTTATGTACTCGGCGTTGAGCTCGCATCACTCGTTCTCCTGGCGGGCGCCATCGGGGCCTATCACCTGGGGCGGCGCGATCAACCCGGTGAATCAGATCGAGGGAAGTCATGATGGCTGCGGTACCTATGGAACACGGTCTACTGCTGGCCGCCATCCTTTTTGCCTTAGGACTAATCGGCGTCCTCGTGCGGCGTAACGTCATTTTAGTTCTGTTGTCCATTGAAATCATGTTGAACTCCTCGGGGCTCGCCTTCATAGTCGCGGGGTCCCGTTGGGTTCAGACAGATGGCCAAATAATGTTCATTTTTATCCTTACGATGGCAGCGGCTGAAGTCTCTGTGGGCCTGGCGCTCGTGCTAAGGTTTTATCACCATTTCAAGACGCTCGATACCGATCGCGCAAATACAATGAGGGGCTGACATGCAAGAATTATTGTGGCTAATTCCCACTCTGCCTTTTGCAGGGTTTCTGACACTGGCATTAATCGGCGCTCGGCTTTCACGCCTCAGTGTCATACTCATTGGCGTCGGTTCTGTAGCACTTTCAGCCTTCGTGTCAGTTCTGGTCGGGGTGAGCTTCATCGCCGCGCCTCCGCATGGGTACGCATACAGAGAAACTCTGTGGACATGGTTACAGGTCTCGAACTTCCGCCCCGAAATCGCGTTTTACCTCGATGCACTCTCGCTCGTCATGGTGCTGGTCGTCACTTTTGTCGGATTTTTAATACACCTGTACTCCACTGAGTTTATGAGCGGTGAAGAAGGGTATAGCCGGTTTTTTGCGTATATGAACCTGTTCATGGGTTCAATGCTTACCCTGGTGTTGGCTGACAACTTGCTCTTACTGTATCTGGGATGGGAGGGGGTAGGTCTTTGCAGCTACCTGCTCATCGGGTTCTGGTACAAAGAACCGGCCAATGGGAGGGCGGCCATGAAGGCGTTCATCGTAACGCGGATCGGCGATACCGCAATGGCTATAGGACTAATTGTACTGTTCAACAATCTAGGAACTATGCAGATACAGGAACTCATGCTCCGGGCTTCTCAACAATGGCCGGTGGGCTCTCCACTGGCCATGCTGGCTGCGGCCCTCTTATTGGGAGGTGCCGTAGGAAAGTCCGCTCAACTGCCCCTCCAGACCTGGCTCCCTGACGCCATGGCAGGGCCCACCCCGGTCAGTGCCCTCATTCACGCAGCGACCATGGTGACTGCGGGGGTATATCTCATCGCCCGCACTCACTTGCTTTTCAGCCTGGCGCCATTGGTCCAATCGGCAGTGGCGGTGATTGGGGCTGCAACCCTATTGCTGGCCGCTTTCAGCGCTCTCACCCAGCGTGACATCAAGCGCGTTCTTGCCTACTCAACGATCAGCCAGATCGGTTATATGTTCCTCGCACTGGGCGTTGGCGCTTGGTCTGCCGCCATCTTCCATTTTATGGTGCACGCATTCTTCAAGGCCCTGCTCTTTCTCGGTGCCGGAGCGGTTATCCTCAGTCTCCACCATGAACACGATATGTTTAACATGGGGGGCCTCCGCAGTCGTCTCCCTCTGACGTTCTGGACCTTCCTTATAGGTTCTGCTTCCCTTTCGGCATTGCCCCTGGTGACCGCCGGTTACTACAGCAAGGACCTGATTCTCTGGCAAGCCTGGGCCTCAAGGACCGGAGGCCCGTTGCTCTGGGCTGCCGGGCTGGCCGGCGCATTCCTCACGTCACTCTACACCTTCCGCATGGTTTTTCTCACTTTCTTTGGTGAAGCAAAAACAATGGACGCTCAAGGGCATGGCAATCGTATGAGCGTGCCCCTAGTGATTTTAGCGTTCTTGTCCATTGTGGGAGGGTTCGTGGAGTTGCCTTTGTCGCCAGGCAACCAATTGACCTTTACGGAGTTTATTGGTACCGCACTTCCCGCAGCCGTCATCGTCCCCGTCAAGGCGGTTACGCAACACGCATTGCAGTCGATTGCAAGTGTTACATCCCTGGCAGGTGTTTGTCTGGCTTATATCTTTTTCCGTCGCAACGCCGCGTCCGCAGGACTGCCGGAGCGATCTCCCATTCGTTACGCAATTTACTGTTTTCTTTCTTCGGGATGGGGATTTGATCGGCTATACGACAAGCTCATTGTCCAACCCTATGTGTGCTTAGCGCGTCTGAACAAGGCTGATATCACTGATCTGATCTATCAGGGGATAGCCTTGCTTAGCAAAATCATCCACCAGGGCCTGAGCAGCACGCAAAATGGGAGGCTCCGGTGGTATGCATTGACCATAGGACTTGGCGCGGCGGCCGTGTTGGGATTGGTGGTTTTATCATGACACTTGTATGGCTCATAGCAATCCCAGCAGCTGCCGGCTTGATCGCCTGGCCTCTGGACCGATGGAATGCGAAATTGCCACCATGGATCTCCCTCTGCGCTGTTGCCGCTGACCTCGCGGTAGTTCTGACACAGTGGGTAGTCCATTTCAGTGAGATCAGCGTCACCGCCCATGGCCCGTGGCTAAGCGAGGTTCATCAGGAATGGATTCCCGGGTTGGGCATCAGTTTCCACCTGGGAATGGATGGTCTCAGCCTCATACTCGTCACTCTGACTGCCCTGCTTGGAATGGTGGCCGTCATCAGTTCCTGGACTGAGATACGGGAGAGAGTCGGTTTCTTCCATCTCAATCTGTTGTGGATCCTGGCCGGCATCACCGGGGTCTTCCTCGCGTTAGACCTCTTCCTCTTTTATTTCTTCTGGGAGTTGATGCTGGTCCCAATGTACTTTCTTATCTCTCTGTGGGGCCATCAGAACAGGCTTTATGCCTCTACCAAGTTCTTCATATTCACCCAGCTCAGCGGTCTTCTCATGTTTCTTGCAATTCTGGGACTCTATGTCATTCACGGGTTAAACACGGGGACATACACATTCGACTACACGCAGTTACTCGGCACGGCTATGTCAGAATCGATGTCCATGATGCTGATGCTCGGTTTCCTCATCGCTTTTGCCGTAAAGCTTCCTGTCGTACCCGTTCACAATTGGCTCCCTGATGCCCACACCGAGGCCCCTTCGCCGGGGAGCGTCATCCTAGCAGGCCTCCTCCTGAAGACCGGCGCCTATGGCCTTATCCGTTTCGTTATCCCGCTGTTCCCCTCAGCGTCCTCTCGGGCGGCCCCTTTAGTCATGTCTCTTGCGGTAGTCGGCATACTGTATGGAGCGATCATGGCCTTTGCCCAGACGGACTTCAAGCGGCTGGTGGCGTATACGAGCGTCAGCCACATGGGCTTTGTGTTGCTCGGGGTTTTTGCGTGGAACGAGCTCGCTCTGCAGGGTGCCGTTTTACAGATCGTCTCACACGGCATCAGCACGGGCGCCCTTTTCTTCCTTGCAGGCTCACTGCAGGAGCGAATTCAAACGCGCGACATCAATCGCATGGGAGGACTGTGGTCGGCAGCGCCGCGCCTTGGCGCGACCGGTCTCTTTTTCGCGCTGGCTTCTCTGGGACTGCCGGGTCTCGGAAACTTTATCGCCGAGTTCCTGATACTCCTGGGCTCATACCGGGTGAATGCCACAATTACTGTGCTTGCCGCGCTCGGCCTTGTTACCGCGACTGTCTATTCGCTATGGATGATTCAGTCGATATTCCACGGAATGAACAAGGAGGCTTGGAAGATACCCGACCTTTCGATGCGCGAAATGGCCGTCCTGTCGTTGCTTATCATTTGTCTTGTCTGGCTAGGCCTTTATCCTCAGCCTCTCCTCACTACGGCTCGACAATCTTTAGAGCAGCTTCGCCATGCAGCGGCTTTGAGCCAAACAGCGAGTCCGCCCCAGAGTGAGCAAGCAGGCCTCTCGGTAACTGCTCATAATTGGTATGAGGAGGGCTCAGGCGGCATTAGAGGAACAAGATGACGATCACTGATCTTTTAACAATAATGCCGTTTCTGGTGCTGGCCGCCACCATAGTCATCGTAATGCTGGTCATCGCATTTTACCGATGCCACTATCTTACGGTGGTATTGACCACAATAGGAATCGCTGCTTCTCTTGCAGCGTTGACGATTTCCGCTCAGATGGCACCTCGTCAGGTAACGCCTCTTCTGATACTCGATTATTATGCCATTTTCTACATGGGCCTGATCCTCTTTACAGGCCTTCTTATAACGCTCCTTTCCTACGGGTATTTAGAAAGACATGAGGGGACGGAACATGAGGAGTTCTATCTATTGCTCCTCATAGCGACCCTTGGCGCTGCGGTGCTCGTTGCGAGCAGTCACTTCGCGTCCCTCTTCCTTGGCCTTGAGACATTGAGTGTAAGCCTTTACTCAATGCTTGCTTTCCTCCGCCGTAGTGAACAAGGTACCGAGGCCGGCATTAAATACCTTGTCCTCGCTTCTGTTTCAGCATCGTTCCTGCTCCTTGGCATGGCATTCGTTTATGCGGTCCTTGGCACGATGAGCTTTGCAAAGATTGCCGCAGGTACTGCTGCGGGAAACGCTCACAGTATGCTGCTATTGAGTGGGGTGGCACTAATAATTGTCGGCTTAGGCTTCAAGCTCGGATTGGTTCCTTTTCACATTTGGACTTCTGATGTTTACCAGGGAGCCCCTGCCCCTGTGACTGCCTTTGTTGCGACTGTTTCAAAGGGCTCGGTGTTCGCCCTGTTACTACGTTACTTTTCAGGCGTTGACATGCATGCGCACGTTCCGCTATTCATGGTCTTCACCCTTATCTCAGTGGTCTCCATGTTCGTCGGCAACCTACTTGCCCTCCTGCAGGATAACATCAAACGGATTCTCGCATATTCTTCTATCGCACACATGGGATACCTCCTCGTCGCCTTCCAGGCCAGCGGACCGCTTGCCGTCACGGCAATCACCTTCTATCTAGTCGCCTATTTCGTTACATCACTGGGAGCCTTCGGAATTATCACCGTCCTGTGCCGTTATGAGAGGGATGCCGACACCCTTGATGATTATCGAGGGTTGGCGTGGAAGAGGCCCTGGTTGGCCGGTGTCTTCACCGCTATGCTTCTATCGCTGGCAGGAATCCCTCTCACCGCCGGATTCATCGGCAAATTCTATCTCTTGTCAGCGGGCATAAGTTCCGCACTGTGGTTGCAAGTGATCGTCCTGGCCATCAGCAGTGCCATAGGACTCTTCTACTATTTGCGCATTATTGCGGCCCTCTACGCTAGCCCATCAAGCCCTGAATCTCATGAAGTCCTGCAAGTGCCGCTGGCCGGAGGTGCCGCGTTGGCTTTGTTAACGCTGACGCTCGTGTGGCTTGGAGTGTACCCTGTCCAGGTACTCCAGCTCATTCAAAAAATAATTCTTTCCCTAACATAGGGAGCCTGATATGATACAAGTGATAATCTTTGACCTTGATGGCGTCATTGTAAAGACAGAGCGTCTCAAGGCCATCTCCTATGCAAAAGCAGCTACGTCTCTGCTCCCTGGCAAAGTAACTGAGGACCAGGTGATCGAAGCTTATAAGGAGGTAGTGGGCCGTTCACGCCAAGATGTTGCCGTCTCGATCATGAGGCGTTTTGCTCTGGAGAAGGCGGCAAGTAACCATCTGGCGGAGTTCGGAGTAAGTGAGCCGTGGCAAGCATTCGTGAGACTGCGACTGCCCATTTATGAGGCGATGGTCTCTGATCCTGATGTCCTCCTCAACAGCCAATGGCCCCAAAGTGTTTCATTGGTGCGCACTGTGCGAAAGGACGGATACAGGACCGCGCTTGGCACAACGTCAGATCGCAGACATTCACAACGTGTCCTTGAAATCATTGGGCTGGCAGATGCCTTTGACTTCATTACCACCGCAGATGATGTCAAGCACGGGAAGCCCGATCCGGAGATCTATAGGCTTATTTCGCAGAGCCTGGATATCGCGCCTGCGCAATGCCTTGTCCTTGAGGACTCGCCATCGGGAATAAAGGCGGCGTTGACGGCAGGCATGGCCTGCATTGCCGTTACTAACCCTTTCACACGACAGGTGGTTCACGAGGCCGGCCTTTTAGAGGCAGCATGGATTGTGGATGAGCCGGAAAGTCTCCACGATGTCGTAGCCAGGATGCTGCATGAAAAACAATTGGCTAAATCATCAACAATACCATGAAAAAGGAGGAACAGTTCCATGAGTGAAAACGCTCGCCCCCCTTTCGTTGATCAGGTGGAGATGGTGAGGAGAAGGTTTCTTAAAATACTCATCTTCCTCTTCTCCAGTGTTGTCGGTCTAATCGTGGGCATCCCCTTCATTTCAGCCCTTATAGGATCGAGGCGCGGACCAACTTCTCAGGGCTGGTCAAGGCTGACAGAAATCAACTCCATCCCCGATGGTCACCCTGTAAGGATAAATTTCACCATCAAGGTGGAGGACGCCTATGAGCGGTCGACAGCTGTCTATCCCGTGTGGGTCGTAAAGCAGGGGATATCAAAAGTCACAGTATACTCACCCGTTTGTCCTCATCTTGGGTGCTACTACAACTGGAATCCTGAGTCAGAGCACTTTGAGTGTCCGTGCCATGCCAGTGTTTTTTTACCTAATGGAAAGGTAGTTTCGGGCCCCGCCCCCCGTCCCCTCGACACGTTACCCGTCAAATTGGACAACGGCGTTTTGTTTGTGAAATGGGAACGATTTAAGGTGGGAGTGCCTGAAAAAATACCCGCATAGGAGGGAAAATGTTCACTAAAATATGGTCTTGGTTCAATGAAAGATGGCCCATCTCAAGCCTCCTTCGGTGGTCTCTGGATGAAGAAATCCCCGGGGGTAGCCGCTTCCCGTATACCCTTGGCAGTGCAATCATCACCGTCTTTTTGCTGCAGGCAGTTACAGGTATGCTGCAGCTTTTTTTCTATGTTCAGACAGTGGACCATGCATATGATAGCCTGAGCTTCCTCAGGACGAGGGTGCCTTTTGGGTGGTTGATCAACGGTCTGCATTACTGGGGCGCCAACGCTATGATCATCCTGGTGTCGCTCCATATAGCGCGTGTATTTGTTTGGGGAGCTTACAAGAATCCGCGGCAGTTGACATGGCTGTTCGGCATTGGGCTCCTACTCATCACGATGGGGTTGAGTTTTACCGGCGGGCCGCTCCCGTGGGACCAGAATGGTTATTGGGCGGCTGAAGTGGGGACCAGCATCCCCGGCTCCATACCTATCGTGGGCGATACCATCAAACAGATCATGCGGGGTGGTGAAGATATGGGCCAACTGACCCTCTCACGCTTTTTCACGATCCACACCTCGATACTCCCGCCCACCCTCCTGGCATTGATCACCCTGCACCTGATAGCATTCCGCCGCTTCGGAAGCGTCGGGCCGTGGCACGAGGCTGAGAGGGGCGTCAAAGGCATCTTTTGGCCCGATCAGGTCTACAAAGATCTGGTTGTGGGCGTCATTGTCATCCTTGCGCTGATTACCTTATCAGTGTTTGCAGCCAAGCCCTTCAGCGGTCCTGCCGATCCTTTGGACACTTCCTATATTCCCAAACCCGATTGGAACTTCCTCTTCCTTTATGAGGCCCTGAAGTTTTTCCCGGGGAAACTCGAACCGATCGGCTCTGTGGGAGTTCCAACGGTATTGATCTTCATCCTTGTAGCGCTCCCTTTCATCGACCGTAACCCTGATCGCAATCCGGTCAAGCGTCCTGTCGCGATGGCATCAGGCCTTCTGTTGGCAGCGATCTTGATCGTACTGACCGTCGTCGGCTACTATAGCAAACCGGCGGCAACCGAACCCTCCACAACGTCGGCACCTATGCCGTCAAAAGGTTCTGTCCCCTCACCCATTCAAAGAGGCGCTCAACTCTTCCAATCCCTTGGGTGTAATACATGCCACCGCATCAACGCGGTGGGAGGCAGCGTGGGACCCGATCTTTCCCGTGAAGGCGTTCAGGGACGTACCCGAGATTGGCTGGCCGCACAGATCAGAACTCCAAAGGCTCACAATCCCTCATCAGTTATGCCGCCATTCTCATCTCTGAGTGAAAGGCAAGTGGATGACGTGGTTGAGTACCTGCTAAGCCTGGGGGCCAAGGACGCGAAGTCCCCTTCACAACCACCTGGTATAGTGCAACAGCCTTTGAGAGCGGCGCCTGAACCCGCAGCTCCTTCAGATAGAACAGGTATGCAGACCCCGCGACAGCCTGAAGCCATGTCCTCCCTTAAGGAACAACGAGGTCCGGCATCCTATATGATCGGTAGCGCCGAACGCGGAGGAATCTTGTATGATATGGAATGCAAATCATGCCATGGACCACAGGGAAGAGGCAGCGTAACTAATCCCGGCTCCGAAGACGGCAAAGTGCCACCGCTGAACCCCATTGACAGAGAATTATTCAGCAGGGACCCCGAGTCATTTGCCGAGAATATCGACACATTCTTACAGCATGGTTCGATACCAAAGGGTTCCAATCCCCAACTCCATATGCCAACCTTTGGGGATACGAATTCCTTGACCCAACAGCAGATCGCCAACATAGAAGCATACGTGATGCGCCTCAATGGAGTTGATCGCGCTCAAATAGTGAATCCAGGACTGACTCCATGGAATTTTTTCATGATCGTTGTCCCCTCAATCATTATACTATTGCTGATCACCGGCGGGATTTATCGGTGCCTTCCACGCAGTGGTCCGACGGAGGGCAAAAGATGCCCGAAATAGCCCACTTGAACAGACAACAAGAGAGTGATAAGTCAATGAGAACTGTGCGCCCTGTTTGTATCCTGGAGATAGGAGGGCAGAAAAATGATCCTCAGCGACATATTGTGGATTGAGGTCCTGTGACGACAGGAAGGGTTGTCATGAAAGAGCCATGAGTCTCGGTCTTTCCCCCATTGCCTGCAGTCGGCGCCTCCGCCGTTACATAGATCGAGTCGACGCAGCATGAAGGGGGCTGGAATATGGGGCCAACCGTGATGGAACCATGGATCGCACCGTGACGGAGTTCGAGTGCGATTCGTGGTTTGCCACTTTATTGAAGATTTTTTCTGCTAACGAGGACCCTTTTTTTTCATGACCACGGCATGACCACCAAACTCATTTCTGAGCGCGGCAAGGAGCTTGTCAGAAAAAGACTGAGTCTCGCGGGACCGAAAACGCTGAAATAGGGAAAGTGCGATCACTGGGACAGGAACGCTGACCTCGACTGCCTGCTGCACAGTCCATCGGCCCTCCCCGGAATCTTCCACGTACCCTTCGATCAAAGAGAGATCCCCATCATTCTTAAATGCTGCCTCGGCCAGCTCAAGAAGCCATGACCTGACGACGCTTCCCCTGTTCCAGAGATGGGCGACCTTTGCCAGGTTCAGTTCCTCAGAATATGGTGAGGCCTTAAGCATAGCAAAACCCTCCCCATAGGCTGACATCATGCCATATTCAATGCCGTTGTGGACCATTTTGACAAAATGCCCGGCACCAACCGGTCCGCAGTGGAGATATCCATCCGCGGGGGCAAGCGTTTTGAAGGCGGGCTCGAGCCTCTTATAGGTTTTCTTGTCCCCCCCGATCATGAGACAATAGCCGAGCTTGAGCCCCCATATGCCACCGCTCACTCCCGCATCGATGTATCTGATGCCGAGTGGCCGCAATAAAGCCTCGCGGCGGAGGTCATCCTTGAAATAACTGTTGCCGCCATCTACGATGACATCCCCTTTTTGGAGGAGGCCCTTCAGCGTGTCTATCGCCTCGTCAACGGGAGCACCAGCCGGCAACATCAGCCACAGAGTCCTTGGAGGCGTAAGAATCCTGACCAATTCATCGAGGCTACGGGCACCCTTTGCGCCTTCCCTTTTGATCATCTGTACCTTATCGGGTGACCTGTTAAAGGCGACCACGTCGTGTTTGCCCTTTAGGAGACGCCTCGCCATGTTCATTCCCATTTTTCCCAGACCTATCATTCCTATCTGCATACCGTCGCCCTCCTCATGACTTCATATTTTTTTACCAGTTGAATTTCTCCCTTGCTCATCTATCCGCGGTCGCTATGGCCGGTCAGTCGCCTTCGCCTTCTCCGGTTTGGTGCGCGACCCTATCAAGAAAGAGTCTGTAACTTTTCTCAGGGTCTTCGCTCAGAAATATCCTGCTCCCCACACAGATATAATCGACCCCTAACTTCCCAAATGTTTCCAAATTGTCGAGTGAGACGCCGCCATCGACACCGATGACCTTGTCCGGGAAAAGCTGACGGGCTTCCGCGATCTTCCCCAAAACCTCGGGCTTGAAGGGACTGCCGTAACTTCCCGGATCCACGGTCAAAAAGAGCAGCGTATCAATATCTTGAGCTAATCCTTTCCATTGCTTTAAAGCCGTCTCAGGTTTTATCGCCAGTCCTGCTTTAAGTCCCCTTTTTCTTATGGCTGCAATAAGGAGCCGATGATCAACCCTGGATTCGTAGTGAAAAACCACCTTCTCAAGGCTTGCATTGCTGATGCTGCTGGCGTGGGCTGCGGGGTCTTCTACCATGAGGTGCACTTCGAAGGAAAGTGACGTTTTTATGGTGTTCAGTTTTTGTGCTGGAAAACTTTCAGTCTTCACAAAAAGCCCATCCATAAGATCAATTTGAACATATCGGGCGAAGACTTCTGCTTTTTTCAATCTCACAAGAAAGTCTTCAAAGTTCTCGGCTAGAAGAGCGGGCACAATTTCCATAATCATCTGCTATTAGTTTGTATGCTCAATCGTGAGCCTGCCTGAACGTCTAACACAAAAAAAACATGACCTTTTTTGGGGTTGACCATGGAGGCGGGCAATGAAGGGTCTCTGAGTTCGATCACACTTTTGACTGCGTTTGCCTTGTTCTCACCGCTGGCCAGAAATAGCACATTTCTTGCATTATTGAGCACCCTGAGTGTCAGGGTTATCCGCTTATGTCTGGATCCATCGAGGATTACGGGTACCGCAAGTTGCCTGCCCCCTTTCAAAGGAGGTGCCTCCGGAAAAAGCGACGCTGTGTGACCATCCTCGCCGATTCCCAGGCATATCATGTCGAAAGCGGGGACTTTTTGATGAGGCCCCACTCTGAAAAAATGGCGCAGGTCCTCTTCATATTTCTTGCAAGCCATCTCAGGCGTGGGCTCTGCTGTCAGTATGGGATGCATATTTTTCGGCGGCATGTTAATTCCATTCAAGAGTTCGTTACGGAGCATACCATAATTGCTGTCCTGATCACTGAAAGGGACGTACCTTTCATCAACAAGAAATATATGTGTCCTATCCCAGGGGAATGCCTGAGCGAGGTCCGATAACGCATGATAAAAATCAATTGGCGTCTTCCCGCCCGAGAGGGCCACAGCAAAATATCCCTGCCGCTCAATTGCGCTATGGGAAACCTCTTGCCACTTCTTGACCATAAAATGAACTATTTCAGCACTGTCACGAAATATGAATACGTAGCGGTGGGCATCCATACTCTGGACGCTATGATGTTATCCAGTCACGGCCTGCCGATCTGATCAGTAGGTCCGCTTCAGGAGGGCCCCATGTTCCAGCTGGATAATTCGGGAAATTGCAAGGGCTGTTGCATTCCCATCTCTCAATGATCGGGTCCACCAGTTCCCACATCGCCTCTACGGTGTCCTGTCTGATGAATAGGGTAAGATCCCCCCTGATGCAATCAGCCAGCAAACGCTCATACGCCGGATAAAAGCTCGCCTGAAAGGCTTCATGGTAGCTGAAAACCATCTGGACGGGATATATCTGGTTGTTTGCATAGGGGTACTTCACCCCAAAACGGAGGCATATCTTCTCATTGGGCTGGATAGTGAGAATAAGGATATTTGGTTCCAGTGTGTCGCAGGTCCGTCCGAAAAGCCGCAGGGGAAGTTGCTTGAACTGGAGGCAGATTTCTGTTACACGCTTCTGCATCCTCTTGCCGGTACGGACATAAAACGGGACCCCTGCCCACCTCAGGTTATCTATAAAAAACTTCGCTGCAAAGAAAGATGGCGTGTTCGAAGAAGGAGATACTTTGCTCTCCTCCCTGTAAGACACAACATCTTTACCGTTTACCTTTCCCTTGCCATACTGGCCCCTTACGGTGAAAGCGTCGATACGCGCCCTCTCTATCGGACGGATTGAGCGGAGCACCTTTATTCGCTCGTCACGTACAAAGTCGGCCTTGAATCCGACAGGGGGCTCCATTGCTATTGATCCGATTAGCTGCATGACATGATTTTGAACAATATCCCGCACGACACCCGCCTGTTCATAAAATTCACCCCTGTGTTCAATGCCGATATCCTCTGCCACCGTTATTTGCACGTTATCAACAAAGCGTCCGTTCCAAACCTCTTCAAAGATACTGTTTGAGAAACGAAAGAACATGATGTTCTGGACGGGCTCTTTGGCAAGGTAATGGTCGATGCGGTAAATCTCGTTTTCATCAAAAATATCGGTCAGGACCTTGTTCAACTCCCTGGCAGAGGAACGGTCGCGTCCAAAGGGCTTTTCCATAATGACCTTCGTCGAAAATGTTTCTTTGCTGAGGGCATGCCGTTTTAACTTATTGACAATAACCGGGGTAGACTGAGGCGGCACCGCCATGTAATAAATTACCTCCCTCGTGCCCTTTTGTGTCGGTATCGATATTTGGCGGACTTTTTCTGTAAGCCGCTCAAAGGTCTCCTCGTCTTCAAAGTGCCCAGAGAGGTAGAAGAGGTGCTGGCTGAATTCAATCCAGGTGGCGGCATCAAAAAGTCCTTCGCCGTATTCCCTTACCGCGCCTTCCATCAAGCTCCGGTAACGTTCAACGTTCATATCGGTCCTTCCAATAGCCAGTATCGCAAAGCCTTTCTTGAGTTCAAGGTGCTGGTAGAGGAAGAAGAGTGCCGGGATGAGCTTCCTTTGGCTCAGATCCCCGTTACCGCCGAAGATGACCATCGTAAAAGAATCGATTCTCGTCTCTTCCGCCGCTACATCGCATGTCTGTAAAAACCTGCTCTCTATGACCTCGCTGCCCGTGGCCCTCATCATGTCCTCATAAACTCCCGTTCAAAGTCTCTCACTTTTCCGAGCCTCCTGAGGTGACGTTCAAAACCGGAAAACCTCGCGGACAGGAACGTGAGGACTATCTCCTTGGCAAGCTCGGGACCAATGATGCGCTCCCCGAGACAAAGGACATTCATGTCGTCATCCTCAACGCCCTGATGGGCAGAGAAGGTATCGTGGCAGATAGCAGCCCTTATTCCAGGGAACTTGTTGGCAGCGACCGACGCGCCGACCCCACTGCCGCAAATGAGCACGCCTCTTTCTGACGTCTTCTTCATAATGGCCTCTGAGACCGCTCGTGCAAAGTCAGGGTAGTCGGAAGGTTCTAGGGTATGAGCCCCTACGTCAGTGACTTCATGGCCCTGCTCGGTCAGGACCTTGGTGAGCATGCCCTTGAACAGAAAACCGCCGTGGTCTGAACCGATAACTATCTTCACAATCGCTTTCTTTATTATAGTCTCTCTAAAAGATAAGGGAGTTCCAGTCCTCGGAGAATTTTTTCATTCCCTTGACAGTGAGGTCATGACTGATGTCATACTCCTGCCATTGCTTTTTGAGGTTGGTATCCTTATAGGGAATGCTCTTCAAACCTTTGGGTTTATACTCATACTTTTCATCCGGAATGGGAAGCCCTCTGGCACCCCATTCTTTTAATATCTCAAAGGGTGCTGTGATGATGTCCGAACCGAATCTGAGTGCGCACAGGAAATGATCCATATTTCTCACGCTCGCAGTTAAAACTTCCACGTGCCGGTCCCCCTGTTGGTACATCTTCATAATATTGCTAATGAGATCCATCCCGTTTTCACCCCTGTCATCAAGCCGACCGATAAACGGTGAAACAAATACTTGCCCCTTCTTCGCGTTGCGAGTCGCAGCATATACCGCTGCCGCCTGTTCCTGCGAAAAACAGAGGGTCATATTCACACGCATGCTTTCGTTCACTGCCACGCTCGCGGCTTTTAGCCCCTCTGCCGACGTGGGGAATTTGATGTGGGCGTTGTCTATCCAGCTGAACATCTTCCTGCCCTGGTGAAGCATCTCCTCAGCGAGGGAAGAGCTATCGGCGTATACCTCAACAGAAACGGAACCGCGGGGGATGAGAGATGCAATTTCCATGACAACAGTACGGTAGAAATTCACGATCTCCGCCTCCGAGAATTTGCTGCCCTTTGCTAGCCGCTCACGCGCCTCCGGATGCTTTGAAATGAGCGTAGGATTTGTCGTCTGTCCGTCGAGAAACCCCAGGAGATTGATAACTTCTCTTGTCTCCGCTGGATTGCCCCCGTCCAGGAATATCCTCGTTTCTAGATTCTGTGGTCTCATAGGATCTCCTTTATTTTTTCAATGATGTGATTTTCTGAAATACCCTCATACTGGAGGAGTTGCGCAGGCGTTCCACTCCGTGGCATCCTGTCAACCGAAAGTGAATGCACGGCAACCGGCGATCCGGCGAGCGCGCTCGCGACCGCCTCTCCGAGCCCGCCCGGACCGCAGTGGTCTTCTGCCGTCAGGATCGCTCGTGTCGCATGGGCGGCCTCCTTAAGGGTCGACTCATCGATCGGCTTCACACTGTAAAGATCGATAACCCTGATAAGGATGTTCTCCTCTTTCAGTTTCTCATAAGCCCGCAGTGTCTCATGGATCGTTATCCCGGCTGCCACCACGGTGATAATGTCACCGGCGCTCTGTTTCAATACCTTACAGCCACCGATGGGGAACACCTCGTCCTTGCCATAGAGGATGGGAGTGTCCGCTCGAGTGGTGCGAATGTACACCAATCCAATATGCCTGGCAGCCTCTTCAGCTAGTCTTTCGGCTGATACCGCATCCGAGGGATACAGCACCACGCTGTCCAGCAGTGTCCTGAACATTGCTATGTCTTCGAGTCCCATCTGCGAAGATCCGTCCTCACCTATGGACACACCCGCATGGGAGCCAACGAACTTGATATTTGGACTTGAATACTGGCTCATTCTGATCTGATCGAAGGCGCGAGTAAAAAATGCCGCAAAGGTTGACACAAAGGGAATCCTGCCCCTTCGCGACAGACCTAAAGCCGCGCTCACCATATTCTGTTCCGCGATGAACATCTCAAAAAACCTCTCCGGGTAGCTCTTCTTAAATGTCTCAGCATAAGTCGAATTGCTCACCTCTGCGTCAAGTACCACTATCTCCGGGAATTGAGGGAATATCCGCACGAGCGCATTTCCATAAGCTTTTCTGGTAGAAACATGTTGATCAGCTGAGTAGGAAAGCTCCCCTGATTTTTGAACTGCTTTCGGCTCCGGCCGTATGTCTTCTTGCTCCGTGATTACACCACGGACTGATTTGTCAACCTCACCCAACTCCTCAAGTGCGCGGGCAAACTCTTCGTTGTTGAGCGCCTTGCCATGCCAGCCGTTTCTGTCCTCAATAAATGAGACCCCCTTGCCCTTTACGGTTTTCGCGATTACCATCGCTGGCCTGTTAGTAACCGTCCTGGCTTTCTCAAAGGCGGCGATGATTTCATTGAAATTATGTCCATCTATGGTGATCGTTTCCCATCCAAACGAGGAAATCCTTTTTTCATAGGCGGACAGGTCATGCCCGTACATGGTTTGTCCTCGCTGCCCCAATCGGTTCACATCGATTATCCCGATCAGGTTGTCCAGGCGATAATGCGCAGCAAGCTGTAAGGCCTCCCACTGAGAGCCTTCAGACATCTCACTATCCCCTAAAAGAATGTATGTGGCGTAAGGCAAGCCGTCAATGTACTTTGCGTTCAGCGCCATTCCAAGTCCAATGGAAAGCCCTTGTCCCAGGGATCCAGTGGCGGCCTCAGTGTAGGGGAACTCCATAGCTGGATGGCCTTCCAGGGGACTGCCAAATTTCCTCAGAGTCATGAGTTCCTCTTCGCTCACTTGCCCGGCGGCCGCCCAGAGCGCATATAGAAGAGGGGAGGCGTGGCCCTTCGAAAAAATGAGACGGTCATTGTTAGGGTGCTCCGGGTTAGTCACATTAAATCTGAAAATCCCCCCGAAAAGCAGAGCGGTCATCAGATCGGTTGCCGAAAGAGAAGACGTAGGATGGCCAGATCCAGCCTTTGTTGTTGAAGCGAGAATAAAATAGCGAATCAGTCTTGCGAGTTTCTCTAATGTTTTTATTTCACTCAAAATGGCTCCTCCGCCTTAAGACGAATTGTGTGCACTGGTGCCGCTAAGAGACACCGTGTCCCCCGATAATGAGTTTTAAGGCTTCTATTGCCTTGTCATAGTCAAGTTCCTTCATCACTTCCGGGACAATCTCAATATACCTGATTCGATCATTTTTATCGATAATAAAAATTGAGCGGGCCAGGAGTCTGTGCTCTTTAATCAATACACCGTAGGCGTTACCAAAGGAGGCATCCCTGTGATCGGAGAGGGCTAAAACCTTGTCCAGTCCGGCTGTTGAACATATCCACTCCAGAACGTATGGCAGGTCCATACTTATATTGAGAACTACAACTTCATCAGGCAGCTCACTGGACTCCTTGTTGAACCTTCTTGCCTGCCTGTCGCAAGTTGGATCGTAAAGGGACAGTGTAACAGTGATTACTTTTATCCGGTCTGTAAAATCCTTCAATCTCAGTTCCCTGAAGTCCTTGTCAAGAGCGATGAAATCAGGAGCGACCTGCCCGATCTTAAGTTCAGGGCCTAAGAGGGTAACCGCCTTGCCTTTCATAGATACGATTCCTTTTTTTTGCATCATGGTCTCCTTTGGTAGTGGGCCGCTATAAGTTGCGACATTACGCCTCTATGAGTTAACGCGGAATATCACAGTAAGATGTTGCTCACCTTTGCTTGTAAGCTCTGGCACTGAGCTGACCTCTCGGTTCTTGGAAATTGTGCAGAGAGACGTCTGTAAAAAAAGTCCATCAAGTCGCCCGCTTGTGCCTCGCCTGGCAAGTCGGTACTTCAGATAAGCTTATTCTGTATGGCATAGTGGATAATTTCCGCATTGTTCTTCAGCCTGGTTTTTTCCATTATGCGGATGCGATAAGTACTTACCGTTTTTATGCTGAGTGACAGGCTTTCGCCTATCTCTTTGACTGTGCGCCCTGACGCGATTAAACACATGACTTGATACTCTCGGTTAGAGAGCTTCTCATGTAGTGGCTTTGTTGTTTCTTCTTCCAGGTCAAGCGCCAATTTTTCAGCAAGGGATGAGCTTATGTATTTCTTCCCCTGAGCCAATCTCCGTATCGCCGTTATTAGCTCATCCGGAGCGCTCTCCTTTGAAAGATACCCGTCAGCGCCTGCCTTCAATGCCCTTACCGCTATCTGCTCTTCCGGATACGCACTCAACACCAGCACAGGGGGCTTAGGCTTTCGGGCCTTCAGTTCACCGAGGACCTCCAACCCGCTCTTACCGGGCATCGCAATGTCCAGAACCAGGACATCAAAGTCATTCTTCTCGATCTTCTCAAGCACCTCATTGCCATCGCTGGCCTCGTCTGCCACCACAATGTCCGGTACTTCTGCCAGCATCAGCTTGATGCCTTTGCGCACTATCGCATGATCATCAGCCAGCAGTATCCTTATCATCGAACCATCTCTATTTTCTCGGTGCCTCATTTATACGGCCTATCTCAGACAAGCATATCCTATTCAGGCCCGCAGGAGTATCAGTCACAATCTCATTTTTTTGTAGGCCCGTTAGAAATTCTTCTGTCAGTTTTGTTCCTACAGCCTTTTCGAAACCTCGCCATTGGGTCATCATGGCAACATAAAAAGCCAGCACCCCTCTGTTAATGAGCAAACTTACAGCCCAGCTCTGGAGGGCCTTCTTAGAGGTACTGGCATCCTTCATCTTTTTTTATGTTTGGGGTAACCTTCTATATCACATATCCAGCGGGTCTGATTATGTCGTGTAACCCGTAAACGTCTCCAGTCACCTCTTCTTGGCAATGATGATTCCCAGCGCCAGCATACGCCCCATATTGTTTTAGGACGACATGGGATTGGAGATTTTCGATGGAGGCAAAAATAAAAACTTGACAAAGTGGGCTGGGCACCGCAATAATTTCTCGGAATCATAACGCTATCCATAAAGGAGGAGTAAATGACAAAAGCTGAACTCATTGACAAGATCGCGTCTCTGGCGAAGATTTCGAAGGCAGACGCGGAGAGGGCTCTTAACGCTCTGCTTGACTCAGTGAAGATGTCACTCAAGAAAGGACAGAAGGTGACACTCGTGGGATTTGGAACATTTTCAGTCTCAAAGAGGAAGGCCAGGAAAGGTCGTAACCCAAGGACTGGCGATACCATCAAGATACCGGCTGCCAAGGTTCCAAAGTTTACGGCTGGCAAAGCATTTAAAGACGCCATTAAATAAGAGCTGACTGCCGATGGGGCTTCCGTCAAGTTCTACGTGATGGCGCCCCATTTCATATACGTACCCGAGAAACGACCCAGGGGATTTTTCGCATTCGCAGGGGCCTATTCAGGCTCCGTGTGAAGGCAAACGCCAGATCATTACAATTGCGTGCTTCGACAATGATAAGCTGTCCATGGATGCCGTCTTTGCTCAGAGACACTGTGCATCTCCTTTTTCGTCTTTCTGTAAAGGCGTATCATTTTTGCCCCTGAATTGAAAGAGCACCTCCCCTCCGGTTATGCCTGCATAAAGAATTCAAAAGCGCGCTGGCCAAAGAGTCGCTGAAGAACGTGAAGGAAAGCAACAAATAGCGGCCTTTGATAGGCGTCATAGCTCACCTGCCACGTTTGCTTTTCGTCCGTGTGTTCCTCTCTAATGGAGGGGCTACCCAGAGAGCGCCTCAAAGCGCAAGCAGCGGGTCCCCTACAGAGCTACGTATTAAGTTAGTATTGCCGGACCAGCATGAAATGTATATCCAACAATATCTCATAAACTCCGCGGCGCAGATTGTCCCCCTCAAGAATCCTTGGCAAAAATGCTCTGCCACTTTTCAGGGTCATGCAGCACCGTGTTACGAGCGGTATCTCACACCTAAAACGGAACTATCCGAGGACTGACCCCTATGGGCAGTGAGCTCGGCTTGGCCAGACTTCTCACAGGTCGGAATGCGTTTATTAGGCTGGTTCTTATCAAAGGCATCCTTAAACGCACGGTCCAAGTGCTTCAGCGGCTGCTGCAGGCACTGCGAGTTGGTTTGAGCAAGGAACTCCATTTCATTACTGCGCTTCCAGACCGTAAGCCAAGACGCCATCTCCTGATACCAAAGCAGGGACTGCCTGCTTTTTAACCTTGACAGGTTCATCTCAAGAACCTTGTTCCACAAGAAACGAGGCATCCCTGCGTGAGACGCAAGGATCCGCATCAGAACCTGGTCGTCCTTCAGCCTGAACACATATCCTCTGCGTATCACCATACTACTTTTATACCCTGATATTTTATATACCAAAAGATATTTATCTTTACGCCCTATATCCCCGCCCTGAAGGACGGGGTCTTACGGCGCTTTTAGATAAGCATATTGAGATTAAGGGATCTTGATGATAGTCCATAAATGCCATCATCTCATAGTGATGATAGTCCATCATGACGTGTCAGAATTCGGTTATCTTAGCCCAGGTTTTGACAATAGGTAAGACAGAGTATGACAGGAAAATCAGAATTAGTCTGACACATTTTTTAACAGTATTTTCTTATAATTATCGTACTATCAATGGTGTGACCTGCACCTTATAGCGATGAGGATAGGCAACATGGCAGGGATTGCCTGCCATTTCCGCATGTACTCATAAGTTCCTTAGGGGAGACTCCTAATGAGATTAGAACGTACAATCTTTGCCGCAGGAGACCCATTATGAGGCAATCGAATCACTGGCATTAATTCATGACTGAGTCAATCGAAAGACAACATCGCGCTATTCTAAGGAGAATTGCCCGACGGGCCATGATCGAACGGGGGTTGCTCCCCGATTTTTCTCCTGATGCCCTCAATGAGCTTCAAAGAATTCAATCTGAGGCGGCAACGGACGACAGGCAGGCGCGCGACCTGAGAAACCTTCTCTGGTCTTCCATTGATAACGATGATTCCCGTGACCTGGATCAGCTCACCGTTGCCGAGGAAATACCGGTAGGAGTGAGAATACTCGTTGCGGTTTCTGATGTAGACGCCATCGTCACAAAAGGTTCGGCCATCGACGAGCACGCCAAGCACAATACCACTTCCGTGTACACAGCTGGGGAGATATTTCCGATGCTCCCTGAAAGACTCTCCACTGACCTGACGTCGCTTTCCTATGATGAGGACCGCATCGCCATCGTCGTGGATATGACCATCGGGGAGGATGGATCGCTTCAGAATTCCGATATATACAGAGCAACCGTTCACAATCAGGCTAAACTTGCATATAACGGCGTTGCCGCCTGGCTAGACAATAAAGGAGCCGCGCCCCAGGCGCTTTCTGAGGTTAAAGGTCTCGATGATAACCTGAGGCTACAGGACCAGGCAGCCCAGAAGTTGAAGACCTTCAGACATCTGCACGGTGCGCTAAGCCTTGAGACCGTGGAAGCCCGACCAGTGTTCGTCGCCGAGCAGGTTACGGACATTGAAGCCGAGAGAAAAAATAGGGCGAAAGATATTATTGAAGACTTCATGATAGCGGCTAACGGAGTAGCAGCAAGGTATCTCACTTCGAGAAATTTTCCTACGCTGCGCCGCGTCGTCCACATACCCAAACGCTGGGATCGAATCGTTGAAATTGCCTCAGGGTCCGGCTTCACGCTGCCTCGGGAGCCAGACGCAAGGGCACTGGAGCAGTTCCTCATAAAAGAAAGGGCTTCTGACCCACTTCGATTTCCTGATCTCTCACTCAGCATCATCAAGCTGATGGGATCAGGTGAATACATGGCAGACTTCCCCGGAGATCCGGTGGTCGGCCACTTTGGACTCGCCGTAAAGGACTACACCCACTCCACCGCGCCAAACCGCCGGTACCCAGACCTAATCACCCAAAGGCTTATAAAGGCTGCACTGGCTGGACATCCCATATCGTATAACAAGGGCGAATTGGAGACATTGGCCAACCATTGCACCTTAGAGGAAGACGCTGCCCACAAAGTCGAACGGCTCGTTGAAAAGTCTGCCGCTGCCATTTTCCTGGAGTCAAGAATCGGACAAGAGTTCGATGCCATCGTCACTGGAGCAGCTTCCAAGGGGACGTGGGTCAGGCTCTTCCATCCGCCCATTGAAGGAAAGCTGATCCGCGGTTTCGAGGGTCTGGATGTGGGGCACAGGGTACGCGTGAAATTGATTCATACAGACGTCCAAAGGGGTTTTATCGACTTTAAAAGAGTTGATTGACGCAAAACAGAGGTGTGTGCGTGACTAGACTTTATCAAGATAGAGCCATGAGATTGAAGATCGGCGTCATGGGATCAGCCACTGGCAAGATTGCCAAGCAACATAAAAAGATCGCTTACGAACTAGGTCGTGTTATAGCTGAACACAACTGCATAACCATAACCGGTGCCTGTCCCGGGTTACCCCTTGAGTCAGCAAAAGGTGCACAGGACGCGGGCGGTCTGGTTGTCGGCATCTCTCCGGCCTTGAGCGAATGGGAACACATAAACAAGTATCGCTCGCCTGTGGCGCATCATGACGTCCTTATTTTCACCGGCAGCGGGCTGATGGGTAGAGAAGTCGTAAACATACGCAGCTCGGACATTGTAATTATTGTCGGAGGCCGCTCGGGGACCCTCGGGGAATTCGCCATTGCCTATGATGAGGGGAGATTGATCGGTGTTCTTCAGGGCACCGGCGGCATAACTTCTGAAATAGTCAATATTGTAAAAATCGTACATAAGAAAACAGGTGCACGAGTGATATACGGGAAAGAACCTCCTAAGCTCGTCAGGGAGCTCATCAGTTGTCTTCATAAAGAGCATTACAAGCATCCGGATGCGCCTTATGCATCAGGCATTGAGGAAAAAGAGCGATAAGGTAAGCATTGGTATGATGATCAGAAGCCGCGATGAAGGGGCTGCATGGTCACTGTGTTGGCCTCAATGGCCGGCTATGGAGCGAGGCTTCGAACGTTGTCTTTATAGGTACAAGATCATTCTTCTTGGCGATATTTGATAGGGGAGCCAAGGACAGATAGTTGAGGTAAAAGCGGAGCGGAGGTGGGGACATGAGTTCTTATAAAAAGTCATTAGCTATTTTCCTTTTAGCCATCATTCCGATGTTGTTCACGTTACCCACAGAGGGGGCCGAGGGGGTGCCGTTTATTGCCACTATCGAGCCGGATGGCGTCCAAAGGGTTACAGTTCTTGCCGGAGAGTATTTCTTTAAGCCTAATCACATAGTAGTAAAAGCGGCCGTACCGGTCGAGATCACGATAAAAAAGGAACCTTCGGTGGCACCTCATGATTTTGTGATAAAAGTCCCTGAAGCAGGCATTGATATTTTAGAGAGTTTAAGCACAGAACCCAAGGTCATCAGATTCACGCCATCAAAACCAGGAAGCTACCCCTTTTATTGTGACAAGAAATTACTTTTCTTTAAGAGCCATAGAGCGCAGGGGATGGAAGGCGTCCTTGAAGTGAGGCCTTAGGGCGGGCTTACATAAAAACGTGGTGGTCAAAATGTCAAGTGACATCATCGGACAATCAAGCGGCTATGGTGGCGGGCAATCCCCTGAAAAGGCCGTTGCGGATAAAGGCCTCCGTTTTAGTATCGCATTTGCGCGCAGAACCGGAGGATCAGGAGTAAGGAGACGACCAGATGTCGTTCACAGACAGCAAGCTATGGTTTGCTGTTCACTAATTGGATGGGCACAGCCATTTTTCAATGTTAAAAGCGGCTGAGAAAATGAAGGGCGCCGCCTTACATATTTCGTTCCTCAATCACCTTAACAGGTGATTAGGTGAGTATAAACAATCATCCATTAGACAAAGGAGGGATCATGGACAGAAGAAGCTTTCTAAAGAGTGCAACCCTTGGAGCGGTCGCACTAACAGTTGTAAAAAATTCATTTGCGGCTGAAAAGTTTTTCCCGGTCAAAGCAGACCAGAGCCTTTTTGAAACCATCAATCGCCCAAAGGACCCGGCTGACAAGAAGGGATTGGAGAAATCACATACTCCAGTCATCAAGGCGCCGGCAAAGGTCACAGTGGGACAGCCTTTTGCCGTCGAAGTGGACGTGGGAGAGGTTATTCATCCGATGGGGCCAGCTCACTGGATCGAGTATATAGAGCTCGATATAGGCAATGAACCTGCCGGGAGAATCGATTTTCAGCCAAAGGGATATCTCAACCCGAAGGCCACCTTCACCGTAGTTTTGACAAAAGAAGCTGCCCCCTCGGGTAAAGTCACCTTGATCGCGCATCAGCGGTGCAATCTCCATGGCT
Organism: Dissulfurispiraceae bacterium; assembly: GCA_052146665.1. Classification (GTDB taxonomy): domain Bacteria; phylum Nitrospirota; class Thermodesulfovibrionia; order Thermodesulfovibrionales; family Dissulfurispiraceae; genus JBKQMP01. Next base: position 3,266 of record JBKQMP010000088.1, on the reverse strand, counting down.
ACTGGGAAGGAAGCCTCGACGTCACCGTTTCCTAAAAGCAACGTCGCGCTTTGATGACAAATGGATGCACCTGCTGAGAGGTGCACAGCTGAACATCTCGAAACATAGTCTTTCAAGCGTGTTGGGTGGCTTCTGACTCGAAAAGCTAGAGGCCACCCTTAGCGTCCAAGAGGCCTTCTATGCGTGCCCCGTCATTTTGAATGATTTAGATATAAGTGGGCCTCCTGAGGTTTCCACGTGGCATCTGTCCAGGCGGTCTGAACTAAAACGGATTAGTATCGAGGCATACGGTAATCGCAATCAGATGATCCATTGTGTCTTTACGCATCCGGCTCTTTTAGGTTCTCAAGAGTTGCCACGATCAATTCAGACATTGCGGGGAATATGTGCATGCTGCCAGTTATTGAATCGACGTCTCCTTTATTTGAGACAGTATTAGCGACCTCCTGGATAAGGATGGAAGCATCCGGACCTATAATATGGAACCCTAAAATTCTTTGAGTATTTTTTTCCACTATTGCCTTTGCAAAACCTTGCTCTTCCATGATGGCTTCACCTTTTACCACGTCCGAGTACATTGCTTTGCCCACTAGAATTTCATAACGCTTTTTTGCCTCTTCCTCCGTCAGACCGACTGATGCAATCTGCGGGTAAGTGAAGACCGCGTGCGGCACTGAATTGAATTCCATTCTTATTTTTTCCTTAGATGACGCGTTGTGCCACGCGATCATTGCTTCCTTATCCCCGGCATGGGTGAACATTTGAGTGCCGATGGCATCGCCAAGTGCCCATATGTTATCTCTGCTTGTCTTGAGATACTCGTCTACCTTGATGAAATTCGTCTTGTCTGTTTCAATGCCCGCCCTCTCCACACTCAGTGAATCGGCATTGGATTGTCTACCGGTGGCGATCATTATCTTTTCTGACACGACCCGTTCTATTTCCCCTGTATCTTTGCTCTTGATTCGAAGCACACAGCCGGCTTCTGTCCGCTGGACTTCCAGCGCCTCGACATCCGTATAGACCTTCATCCTTTTGGCCATCTCCGCCCTAAGCAAGTCGGCTATCTCAGGCTCTTCATGTGGAAGCAACCTCTTGTTTCTCTGCACAATGCTAACTTTAGTCCCCAAAGACGCAAAGAAATGACCATATTCGCACGCGATATACCCTCCACCGACAATGATCAGGCTCTGGGGAAGCGCATGAATGTCCAGTACAGTTTCATTGGTGAGATAATCTACTTCACTTAAACCCTTTATCGGCGGTATTATGGGGCGAGCACCGGAAGCGATAAAAATCTTCTCGCCCTTCAACTGCGTATCCGCAATCTGAAGCGCATCACCTCTCAAGAAATGGGCTTCTCCACTATAAAAATCGAGGTTCTCCGAATTCTCAATTTCTCTCCTTATCCCGGCTTTACTCTCCCCGACTACTCTCCGCATCCTTTCCATTATGGCATCGAAGTCCATGCTGGATATATCCGCCTTTATCCCGAGTTTTTTCGCTTCCGCTATTTCGACTATCCGATCGGCTACCGACAGCAGCATCTTTGACGGCACGCATCCATCATTGACACAGGTTCCTCCTAAGTTCCCTTTATTGATGAGGGCAACCTTGAGACCCGCCGAGACAGCCTTGAAAGCTATCCCCAACCCAACATCTCCAGCCCCGATCACGATGACGTCATACTGCTTCAAAATAGCCTCCCGATCTTCACCAATTTTGTATCCTGCTCGTCAAATGAACCTTTACCCAGCATAAAAAAGGACTATTATTATTAATCTTTTCCTTTAAGATATATTAGCTTCCTATCTGCTATGTAAAGCTTATTAAGTCATACGCTATGAATATTTGTTTCTTTGAAGAAAATGGATGTCATCCCGTCTCTGACAGGTCTCACACGTCACTTTGTACGCATTTGATTGACAGGGGGAGCCCCACGCTAAGTCCCCTTGCCATCGGCACCGATCGATTTGATATTTTGCCTGTTAACGCGTGGTTCTTTACCATGTCTTTATTTTAATGGCTTAAGGGTTTAATGAAAATAGGTGTTAGCCTGATTCTTTTGTCGGATGAGGAAACAGAGTAACGTAAGACTCAGTCTTACACAGAAAGTCCGGCAAAAGAGCAGGAAGAGCCGGATATGACATACTAAGGACTATGAAAGGAGATGAGAGGCCTGGCAAAATTCCTTAACGGACCAAGGCAGATGAACGACACACGGTTTGTCTCTGTGAACTACCCACACTTAACTGCCTACTGCAGTTGAAGTGGCGGCTTCGCGTATCATCGACCATTGCGTAGTGCGGGTACTGCCCGCTACACGTCTTATGATGGTCTCCACGCACGTAGATTCGGACCGTCCCAGCCCTATTTGAGAATCGCTCTTCTGTTTCCGAAACCCCACAGTCTTCTTGTCCTTCGCTGTGATCTCACCATTACGCAGCATGTTGATTCCACGTTTCTTAATGACTAACGAGGCGTTATAATCAGCATTGAGCGTGAGTCCACACTTCTGGCAAGAGAAGATCGCCTGGGTTTCCCGATTATCGGGGTGAATGTGCCCACAGCGGGAACATTCCTGCGATGTGCCGTGTGCCGGAATTTTAATGGTTAACTTTTCCTTCTTGAGCCCCTTATATCTCAAGAAGGTGATAATCCTGCCCCACATCGAGTTGAGAATGGACTTATTGAGGCCAGCCTTAGCTCTCGCACCGTTATTAAGGAACTTACTGTTGGCATCCGCCTTTACTTTCAGTTTCCTGACCATGTTGGAAACCCGCAAGTCCTCGAAGATGTTTACCTGCGCAGTATCTTCTACGATGTCATGGCTGATCTTATGGGCTCGGTCCTCTCGAATATTGCGCTCCTTGGCATAGGTTTTACCGATCCTTGTCTTAGTGTTCTCCCTGCGCTTCGAGTCTTTGCCCTGGTTGGCGAGTTTCTTCTGCAACTTCTTCCTCACCTCTTGAGCGTGCGCAAGAGACTTCTTTTCAGCCCCGGTGAAATCGTACTCCTTACCATTACTCATGGCTACAGGGATTACCACCCCTCTGTCGATGCCGTTCGCTATTGAATCCAGTTCTTCCTCAGTCAACCCTGAGAAGTACTCGATCAACTTCTCCTCGCTCATGAGCGGTAACGTATCCTTGGGAAGTTCGGCATCACCATAACTGAACGACACATACCACTGATTATTATGTCGCGTAATAGTAATGCTGTTTGGTAACTCGTACGGTCGGTGGGCTATAAACTTAAGCTCCCCC
>JBKQMP010000087.1:0-21842 GCA_052146665.1 Dissulfurispiraceae bacterium | reverse complement strand
AAAAATACAAAAAAAAGCGGGGTTAGTAACGGATCTGCCCTTTTTGTTCCAACCTGTAGTAGCGAAAGAGGGTGGACCGCCTCAGCGGCTGGACGTGTGTCTATAAACGCAAAAGACAACTCTATGCCCTGGCAGGTAACGCCCCTGCAAGTCCTCAGAGACAATGGCAGCATCCATGATTATAGATGCCTCTCTTTTTCTCATGTGCCGTGACTTATATAAGACCTTGAGATTCAAATGTGAAAACAGATAAAATTGAAGGGTTGCAGTAATATGTCAATTCTGCAAGAAGGGTAAAGGGAAATTTCTGATTGAAATAAGAAGGAGCCTAAAGAATGAGGTTGCGGAGATTCCGCAACCTGCTGATATTACGCAGAACAAGAATGAGCCGTGCAGGATTCGAACCTGCGACCCGCTGATTAAGAGTCAGCTGCTCTACCAACTGAGCTAACGGCCCTCAGTATTCAATATGTTGAGTGATTACAATACTAAAAATCACGTTTAATCGTCAAGTGATGGTATTGTCGGAGATTAGATGAAATTTTTGTTGCCAAAAAAACGTCGCATCATCTTCATATGCATAGGAGAAGCGCATATATGACTCCTCTCATTCTTGTGACAAACGACGATGGGGTTCATTCTCCAGGGATAAACGCGCTTTTAAAGGCCATGAAAGAAATAGGGGATCCTTATCTGATAGCACCTGACAGAGAACGTAGCGCCGTCAGCCATGCCTTGACACTCCATAGGCCGTTAAGGGCAGAGGAATTGCATGACAAAGTATTCAGCGTCAACGGGACGCCCACTGATTGCGTAGCCCTTGGGGTCCACAAAATACTTCCTAGAAAACCTGACCTTGTGGCATCAGGCATAAATAGAGGAGCAAATCTAGGAGATGACGTGACCTATTCTGGCACGGTGTCTGCGGCAATGGAAGGGACCATTCTTGGTGTGCCATCCTTCGCCATCTCCCTTGTAGGCGACAGGCCATTTTATTTTGAGACTGCCGTTCCTTTTGCTCTTGAGGTCGCCAACTACATATTGGACAGATCATTGCCGTATGACACTTTGCTCAATGTGAACGTGCCAAATGTCCAGAAAGACGTGATTAAGGGCATGAAGATTACCAAGCAGGGAAAGAGGATATATGATAATGCCATACAGGAAATTATGTCTCCCTGGGGTGATAAGCATTACTGGATAGGCGGCGGGACGCCGTACTGGGAGCATGGCGTTGATATGGATATTCATGCTGTATTGGACAAATATGTATCAATAACACCGATACACCTGGATTTAACTAATTATGAAGCATTAAAATATCTCAAAAAGACATGGAAGATTATAAAAGACTCCGAGATTTGATGGTTGACACGCAACTTGCGCCAAGAGGGATAAAAGACGAAAAAGTTCTTGCCATAATGAGGAAAGTCCCTCGACATCTCTTTATTCCAGAACCCTGGGCTAATGCCTACGAGGACATGGCCCTTCCCATTGGTGAGGGGCAGACGATTTCTCAACCATACATGGTTGCTATAATGACAGAGCTTTTGGAGTTGAAGGGCGATGAAACTGTTCTGGAGATAGGGACAGGTTCTGGTTATCAGACCGCCATCTTGGCTGAACTCGCAAAAGATGTCTATAGCGTTGAGCGCATAAAGTCCCTGGGGGACGAAGCAAAAAGACGACTGTCTATTTTGGGATATGACAATGTCCATGTGACTGTCGCTGATGGTACCCAGGGGTTGGAGAATAAGGCGCCATTTGATAGAATAATCATTACTGCTGCGACTCCAAAGGTTCCTGCGCCCCTTATACGGCAGTTAAGGGAAGGAGGAATTGTTGTAGCGCCCGTTGGCGAGCGCCTGTCTCAGGTCCTGATCAAAGGAAGAAAGAGAGAAGGCGTTCTGCTTGAGGAATATCATACCCCTTGCGTATTTGTCCCGCTTATTGGTGAACATGGCTGGCAAAGATAGCAGACTTACACGAGGCTCATACGTATAGCCATCTTTATCTCGTCAGCTCAGAGTTTGATCCCTCAAGGAACAATTGTGATCGGTGGGCTAATTGAAAAATATTTAGTATTCTATATATAGTAACGAAAATGCTTTACAGTTGAATCCTGCAGAACCGCAATCTGTCTTCAAGCAAGGAGAATAAAATGGGTAACCTATTTGATGTCCGCGAAGTCTTGGAATTTGCTGTTTATATCGAACAGAATGGCCATGAATTTTATACGGAAACGTTAAAGAAATTTAGTGATCCAAAATTTGTCGAACTTTTCCGATATCTGGCGGAAGAGGAAATCAAGCATGAGCAATTATTCAAGAAAATGGCTGATGCTTCTGGCATCTTTGAACCCGAGGAGACTTACGAAGGAGAATATAAGGAGTATATGCAAGAGTTTTGCAAGTCCCATTGTTTAGCAGACCGCCAGACCTTAAAGAGTAAAGTGGCCAACATCCACACCTTTGACGACGCCATCGAGATGGCCCTGTCTTTTGAGAAGGATTCGGTTATATTTTTCAGTGAGCTTAAGTCGGTGACCGGTTTTGACCGTGAGGGATCTGTGGAAAAGGTCATCAATGAGGAACTGACTCATATTAGAAAGCTCTTGCTTTACAAAAGAAAGCTTAGAAATCCGTAGAGCAATAAAATATCAAAATAATCAATAAGATGGGAGATCCGGCAGGGTCTCTTCCGCAGCCTTTTAGTCGCTGGCGAATTTGTCTTTGCAGTGCTTGACGGCTCGTGTCTTGATGGATATTCTTACTTGTCGGCCTGTCATTGGCTGATCCCTAGAGAGTTGTTGAGAGACCTTCAGGAAGGCTGATGGACGAGCCAATAATGATGGTCAGCAGTGTCAAATCACCTTTATTTCAACGGCCTCCAGAGTTATCAATCATCATCAATACGATTTCCCCTGTCATTAGGCAATTTAATAGCATTATTTGTGAAAATATTTTGACTATTGAAAAAAAATTGTGAGATAATGGAATTTGTTGCATGTTTTTTACGAAATTCTAATAACACAAATGGAATGGGAGAGGCGTAAACAGTTAACCTTTGTGACGTAAAACTACGTATTTAAACTTCCTCCAAGGGGGTATCACTAATGAGTCAAAAAATCGGATCGGTTGTAGTCATTGGCGGCGGCATAGCGGGTATGCAGGCTGCCCTTGATTTGGCGAATTCTGGATATTATGTGCACATCGTTGAGAAATCGCCATCCATAGGCGGGGTGATGGCTCAACTGGACAAAACATTTCCCACAAACGACTGTGCAATGTGAATAATCTCGCCCAAACTGGTCGAGGTTGGCCGGCATCCTAACATAGCACTTCACACCCTGTCACACGTTAAAGCGGTTTCCGGCAGTGAGGGAGACTTTACCGTCACTATCGTGGAGAGTCCACGTTTTGTGGATATGGAGAAATGCATCGCCTGCGGCGAGTGCACTGTAAAATGTCCAACAAAAGTAACCGATGAACATAATGAGGGGCTTGCTACGCGGAAAGCAATTTATGTGAAATACTCTCAGGCGGTTCCGCTTAAGTATGCCATAGACAAGGAAAATTGTAGGTTTTTAGGCAAAGGAAAGAAATGCAGGGTCTGCGAGAAAAAGTGCCCTGCGGGGGCGATTAATTTTGATGATAAAGAAAAGGAGAGAGAGATCAGGGCAGGCTCTATCATCCTTGCTCCGGGATTCAAGGCCTTCGATCCCTCATCAATGGATTTTTATGGGTATAAGAAATTTCCTAATGTCATCACCTCACTCGAGTTCGAAAGGATACTCTCGGCATCCGGGCCGTTTACGGGGCACCTCATAAGACCGTCAGACCACAAAGAGCCGAAAAAAATAGCCTGGCTTCAGTGTATAGGCTCCAGAAACCTGAATAAATGTGACAACGGCTACTGCTCCTCGGTATGTTGCATGTATGCAATAAAGGAGGCTGCAATTGCCAAAGAGCACGCCCATGGGAATCTGGACTGCTCCATTTTCTATATGGATATGCGCACTCACGGTAAGGATTTTGATAAGTATCTGGAAAAGGCTGAAAAGCAAGGGGTTAACTTTATTCGTGCCAGGATTCACAGCATTGACCCAGTTCCTGATTCTGATGACCTCCAAATTTCCTATATAGCCCAGAATGGAGAGAGGATAACCGAAGTTTTTGATATCATAGTTCTTTCCGTCGGCCTTGACATTCCTCCGGAAACGGTGGCTCTCGCAGAACAGATGGGGATTGAGGTGAACCATTATCAATTTAACAAAAACACTACCTTTGAACCGGTTGCCACTTCAAAGCACGGGGTCTACGCATGCGGAGCCTTTAACGGTCCCAAAGACATCCCTATCTCCGTTATGGAAGCGAGTGCTGCCGCGTGTGCCGCTTCAGCTAACCTTTCCGATGTCCGCCACACTCTCACTACTAAGCCAATTTCCCCAGAACTGAGGAATATCGCTGGAGAACCACCGCGGGTCGGCGTTTTTGTGTGCAATTGCGGAATAAATATCGGAGGGATAGTAAAAGTACCTGACTTGGTTGAATATTCCAAGAGTCTTCCTTACGTTGTCTACACTGAGGAAAGTCTGTTCACGTGTTCGCAGGATACTCAGGATAGAATTAAGGAGACCATAAAGAAACACAATCTTAATCGAGTGGTCGTGGCAGCCTGTACACCCCGTACCCATGAACCACTGTTTCAGGAAACCATGCAGGCTGCGGGATTGAACAAATATCTATTTGAGATGGCAAATATCAGAAACCAGAATTCTTGGGTTCATTCAGACGCTCCTGAACTTGCAACAGAAAAAGCAAAAGACCTTGTGAGAATGGCGGTAGCTAAATCCGCATTGTTAGAACCATTGACCCAGACGGTTCTTGGTCTCACAAAGAAGGCTTTGGTGGTCGGTGGCGGAATCGCCGGGATGAATGCCGCCAAAGAAATTTCACGGCAGGGTTACGATGTTGAACTGATTGAAAAATCAAGTCACCTTGGTGGGCACGCATTGAGGATGTTCCAGACGGCCAAAGGGGAAAAGGTCGCGTCATATCTGGAGGGACTGGCTAAGGAAATCAGCGCAGATCCTCGGATAAAGGTTCATCTTAATACAGTGATATCCAATGTTGATGGCTTTGTTGGAAACTTCAAGACTACCTTGAAAAGTGGAGGGCAAGACCAGGTAGTAGAACACGGCGTTGCCATTATCGCTACTGGAGCTTCGGAATTTAAGCCTACTGAATATCTTTACGGCAAAAATAGCAAAGTGATAACCCAGACAGAATTGGATGAGCTTGTAAAGAAGGACTCCGCCCCAGTTCATAATGTGAAAAACGTTGTCTTTATTCAGTGCGTCGGTTCCAGAGAGACAGAGCGGCCTTATTGTAGCAAAGTGTGTTGTACCCACTCTGTGCATAGCGCCATAGAAATAAAAAAGATGAACCCCGATGCGAGGGTCTACATACTCTATAGGGATATACGGACTTATGGAGAAAGAGAAGATCTCTACAAGGAGGCAAGGAGCCTTGGCGTCATTTTTGTGAAATATAGCAAAAGGAACAAGCCCCTAGTTGAGGAAGAAGGCAACAATATAAGTGTCACCTTCACCGACCATATACTTGAAAGGGATATCAAGGTCAAGGCTGACCTCTTAGTGCTGGCCGCCGCCATTGTCTCCAATAAGGAAGAGGGGTTAGCTAAGCTGTTCAAGGTCCCCCTGGATGCAGACGGTTGGTTTTTAGAAGCTCACCAGAAGCTCAGGCCGGTGGATTTTGCCACAGACGGCGTTTTCGTGTGCGGTTTGGCGCATTATCCCAAAGCAATGGACGAGACAATAGCGCAGGCTCAAGCCGCTGTTTCAAGGGCTGTAACTGTGCTCTCGATGGACAACATAGTAGTAGGGGGCAGCGTTTCCCAGATCGATAAGCGGCGGTGTGCTGGCTGTGGAGTATGCATCACCTTGTGTCCATTCCAGGCCATAAAATTTGATGAAAAGGGGAAGGCTGAGGTCAATGTTGCCTTGTGCAAAGGGTGTGGCGTATGTGTCACCTCTTGCAGGTCGGGGGCTCCTGACCTTAAAGGATTCACCAACAGTGAGATCATGGCCCAGCTAGACGCACTGGAAGAAGTTTATTGTTAACTAACAATCAAGGGGAGCATTTGGGCTTTCCCTGAAATAAAATAAGGGTGAAAGGGTATTGTGATGGCAGAGTTTGAACCAACAATCGTCGCGTTCCTTTGTAACTGGTGCAGCTATGGAGCAGCTGACCTGGCAGGTGTCAGCAGGATGAAATATCCTGCCAATGTCAGAATTGTAAGAATTCCCTGTACTGGACGTATGAGTCCAGAGTTCATACTGGATGCATTCAGGCGGGGTGTGGACGGCGTCTGGGTCTCAGGCTGACATCCGGGCGACTGCCACTATATCAGTGGGAATCTGGTCGCCCGTCGCAAGTTTGCGATTGCCAAGAGTTTATTAGAATACGTGGGTCTTGAACCAGGCAGATTGCATTTTTCATGGATTTCTTCAGCGGAAGGGGAAAAATTCGCTCGCACGGCGGCGGATGTCATTGAGAGTGTGAAAAAATTGGGTCCGGCGAAGCGCTTTGTAAAGAGAGGCGTTGAGGTTTGTAGCGGAGAGGTGATTTAATGCGCGAACGAACAGAAAAAATAAGACAGATAGCCAAGAGGCTTTTGGATGAAAAGGCTGTTGATTTGGTGATAGGTCATAGGAAAGGGACTATCCATTCGCGGAACGCGCCTTTTTTTGCGCGTCGACCCGAGGATACTGAAATGCTCGTATGGGATGGCAACTGCCGCAACAACCTTGCCAACTTTTTGGTTCACTATAAAGACAAGCGTGTGGCCATCGTTACGCAGGGCTGTGTAAGCAGGAACGTGGTTGGGCTCATCCTTGAACAACAAATCAAGAGGGAGAATGTCTATATAATTGGAGTGCCTTGCCTTGGGATGATTAGTCCTGACAAGGTCAGGGAATCTGCGCCGGGGGAGATAGTCGAACTGAAAGAAAATAATGAGCATGTGATTCTGAAGGGTAGCGATTTTGAAATCACCTTTGACAGGACCCAGTTGATACGCGACAATTGCAATCAATGTACTCACAGAAATCCAGTGCTGTCCGATGAGCTCGTTGCGGGAGAGGTAAAGGAGCAGGAGATAGCGGACCGGTACGGTGACATTGGAAGCGTGGAAGCGATGTCCGCGGAGGAGAGATCGAAGTTCATTGATCAACTTCTCAGCAGCTGCATTCGTTGCTATGCGTGCAGAGACGCTTGTCCATTGTGCTATTGTCCTGAATGTTTTGTCGACAAGTTCAATCCGCAATGGTGCGGTAAATCTGTTGACAGCAGGGACGTCCTTTCTTACCACATTATCAGGGCCTTCCATACCGCGGGCCGTTGCACTGAGTGCGGGGCCTGTGAAGATGCGTGTCCTATGCGAATTAAAGTCAGGATGATATCGAGCAAGGCTGAAAAGGACATTAAAGAAAACTTTGACGGATATGAGGCATGGGAAGGTCTTGATGCGCAGCCTCCGTTGGCTACTTTCAAGCTCGATGACCCCCAGCCTTTTATCAAATAGGTGTATATGATGAAATATAAATTACTGAAAAAAAATGATTTTGCAGCTTTTCTGGGGGCTTTGAAAGAGAGATATAAGATCTTGGGGCCGCGGAGCGAAGGTAAACAGATCAAGTTTGCCCCAATTTCAGATGCAGGCCTTATGTGCCTGGACAGATTTCAGAATTCCACAATGTCTCCGAAGAATATCTTTTTCCCCCAGTCTGAAATAATGCTCTCCTTTAGAAAATCAGGTGAGGATGCCAATATCTATAAAGAAGCAGAAAGCAACCTGTCTGCCAAGGCTGTTTTTGGCATACGGCCTTGCGATGCGAGGGCCTTCTTTCTTCTAGACATGATCTTCAAGAATGATCAATTTACTGACACATACTGGTTTTCCAAGAGGGATGCGACTACTCTTATAGGACTGGGGTGCAATGAGCCCTGCAGTTCGTGCTTCTGCACGTCAGTCGATTCGCATCCCTTTGGTGAAAAAGGACTTGACGTCCTTGCCTCAGACTTGGGAAACCGATATCTTATGAAAGTTTTGACTAAGAAAGGAGAGAAGCTCTTGGAGGGAATGTCTTTTCTAGACGATCCTAAAGACAAAGATCTCGCTGAACAGAGGGTATTAAGCAAAAAGGCTGAAGATGCGCTCTCTAGCAAGATCAGCCTTGAAAATATTAAATCTAAGACGGTCCTTGAACTTTATAACCAGGACTGTTGGTCGGAAGTGAACGAACCCTGCTTGAACTGTGGAACCTGCACGTATGTATGCCCAACCTGTCATTGTTTTGACATTCAGGACGAAGTTTATAGGGATGGGGGGGTAAGGATCCGCAACTGGGACTCATGCATGTCATGGCTTTTCACAGTTCATGCGACAGGCCATAACCCGAGGCCATCCAAAAAAGAAAGGGTAAGACAGCGTTTTATGCATAAATTCAAGTATATACCGGTGAAGAGAGCGGGAGAAATAGGGTGCGTCGGCTGCGGAAGGTGCGTGAACCTGTGCCCTGTTAACATAGACATACGTGAAGTCGTCAAAACGATGAATTCTGCAAAATAAATAAAACAAGAGCGGGAAGGACTATGAAAAATCCATATGTACCATATCCGGTAAGGATAGACAACACTGTGATTGAGACGGAGGACAGGAATATAAAATCCTTTAAGTTGAGATTCCTAAGTGAAAAGGATCGAGCGGCCTTTGATTACCTGCCAGGCCAGTTTGCCCAACTTTCCCTGACTGGTAAAGGAGAGATACCCATTGGCATCGCATCTTCTCCCACGGAAGGAGATCATCTCCTCTTCACAGTGAATAAGGTTGGACTGGTTACGACCGCCTTGCACAACCTCGCTGAAGGAGATGTCATGGGAGTCAGAGGCCCCCTTGGCAATTCATATCCCCTTGATAGGATGAAGGGCAAAGATGTAATCATTATCGGCGGTGGGTATGCCTTTACTACCCTGCGCTCAACCATTGTATACATGCTCCACAAAGACAACCGGCCTGACTATGGGAAAATTACCCTCATTTACGGCGCAAGGACACCGGGAATGATTCTTTACAAAGAGACACTGGAGGAATGGTCCAAAAGGGACGACATCGATTACAATGTCACTGTTGACAGGGAAGCGCCTGGATGGACAGGAAGGGTGGGATTCGTCCCCGCGGTAACTGAGCAGGTAGCGCCTTCCTCAGATAATGCCATCGCAGTGATATGTGGGCCACCGGTCATGATTAAATTCACACTGCCTGTTATGACGAAGCTTGGCTTTACCCCCGAACAGACGGTGACCTCCCTTGAGAACAGAATGAAGTGCGGTATTGGTATTTGTGGACGATGCAACGTTGGGCCAGAATATGTTTGTAAGGACGGACCAGTTTTCACGATGGCTCAATTGAAAGAAATGCCTCAAGAGTATTAATCAGTTGAAGGCTTTGTAATATGAGGAGGATATGATATGTCAGAAGTGATTGACTTAACTGACAGGAAAACCGCTTTTAGAGATCGTTTGAAAGCGTATATTCCCAGTGGCGGTAATCTCGATTTCTGTCTGACCTGTGGCGCCTGCGCGAGCGGATGCCCAGCATCAGGCATGGAAGGGTTTGATCCGAGAAAATTTCTGCGCATGGTTCTTCTGGGAATGGATGAGGAAATTCTTAATACTCCATGGATCTGGCTTTGCACCATGTGCCAGAGATGTAAGTACGCGTGCCCGATGGATATTAACATAGGCGGGATGATCTACTATACACGCCAGCAGTGGCCGCACGACAAGGTGCCAAAAGGCATCCAGAAGTCATGCGACTTAACACTGGATCCTAACAGAGGCAACAGCACGGGATTACCAAAAGAGCTGTGGTTAGAGGTAATAAAGGATACGTTGAATGAGACTCTTGAAGCTGATCCGTCGTGGGAAGGCTTGCAGGCGCCAATGGACAAAAAAGGAGCCGAGTACTATCTTAACCAGAATGCCAAAGAGCCCACAGCTGAGCCTGAGGAGATGGTACCACTCTGGAAAATTCTCCATACAGTGGGAATCGACTGGACATATTCCTCGGAATTCTGGGATGCCACTAACTACTGCATGTTTACGGGGAAGGATGATGACTGGAAAAAAGTTCTTGAGACTCAGGTCAAGGTTATAGAAGAACTCGGGTGCAAATATTACATAAACACTGAATGAGGGCATCACTTTTTTGCGGTCCTGGAAGGACTGCGTAAGTTCAAAATACCACACAATTTTGAGTTCATGAGCATTATTATGCTGTATGCGCAGTGGATACGCGAAGGGAGGCTTAAGGTTGACCCATCATGGAACACCGAAGGGCAAAAGTTTACCTGTCAGGATCCCTGCAACCTCGTTCGCAAGGGCCTCGGAAATAGTGCTGCGGATGATCTTCGCTTTATTATTAAGGCATGCGCGGGTGAAGAGAACTTTGTGGATATGTGGCCTAATAAGTCTAATAACTTCTGCTGCGGCGGGGGCGGAGGGGCGCACCAAGCGGGGTTCAAAGATAAGAAGCATGCATATGGCAAGTTCAAGTTTGATCAGGTGGTGAACACGAAGGCCGATGTGGTTATTACTCCATGCCATAACTGCCATGGACAACTCGAGCAGATATGCGACAAATACGGTGGTGATTATCACACATATCACCTTTGGAATTTGATAATGAAGGCACTTGTGAGATAAATCGCGAAAGATAAGAAGCTGCTCTTAGAGAAGGCCGAGGGCTAATGCTCCCGGCCTTTTTTGTTTGGTTGTGGCTCTGAACGGGGTCATCTAAGAGAAGGCTCATGGTCCGCGTCTTGATATGCAAAGGCAGGTTTTGCTATCATAACAATTAATCATGCGATTAAATATATTTATTTTCTCGGATTCTTGAGGTTCTATTTAGAGAGCATTCATTAGAGCGAACCATTGCTTGTGAGCTTAGTAGCCTGTTAGCCGCCCAAAAATTAGTCTCGGTGATTATCCTTTCAAGCAATTAGCTGATGTCTTCAAATCCCGAATAACAACGGAGGAAATGCTGGTGGCCGGAGCAACATTTAGAGGAGGAATTCACCCTAAAGATAAAAAGGAATTATCAAGGGATAAGGCCATAACCTCACAAAAACCTCCAAAGATAGTCTTTATACCCATGTCTCAGCACATCGGCGCACCATGCAAGTTGAATGTGGAGATCGGACAAGAAGTGAAGAAGGGTGACGTGATAGGCGTTCCCGAGGGATTTGTGTCCGCGCCTGTCCATTCATCGGTGTCTGGAAGGGCTATGGCAAGCGGTGAATTCTCACTTCCCAATGGGAGAATGGTTACCTCAGTAGTCATCGAAAATGACGGAAAGGAAGAGTGGACGCCCTTAAAAGACAGTCCTGACTACATGCAGCTTTCACCAGATGATCTGAAGGGGAAAATTAGGGATGCAGGAGTTGTCGGCATGGGCGGCGCCGCTTTCCCGACGCATGTGAAATTGTCGCCTCCGAAGGAAAAACCCATAGACGTCGTCATAATCAACGGTGCTGAGTGTGAGCCATATCTTACCGCTGACTACAGACTCATGATTGAACGCCCGAATGATATCGTGCAAGGTCTTATGGTTATGATGAGAATTCTTGATGTAAGAAAGGGGTACATTGGAATAGAAAACAATAAGCCTGATGCGATAGAAATCTTGACGCAGGCGGTATCAAAAGAGCCAGACATACAGGTCATGGTTGTTGAGGTGAAATACCCCCAGGGAGCGGAAAAGATGCTTATAAAGGCGTGCATCGACAGGGAAGTCCCCCCAAGAGCCCTCCCTATGGATGTGGGTGTCGTAGTACAAAATGTGAGCACTACCATTGCTGTTTACGAAGCGGTTCGGTATGGCAAACCCCTGATCGAAAGGGTTGTCACTGTCACTGGAGAGGGGATACTGGCCCCTAAGAATCTCATGGTGAAGATCGGTACCCCTGTTTCAGACCTGATAGAGGAGTGTGGTGGACTGACGTCGAATTCCGTTAAAATTATATCTGGAGGCCCTATGATGGGCTTTGCTCTTTTTTCGACGGCTGTTCCTGTCACTAAAGGGACCTCGGGCATTCTGGTCCTTCCCGAAGATTCGGCGCCGTCGGAAGGGTTCAGTTCGTGCATACGATGTGGTAGGTGCATTAATATATGCCCTATGGGTCTCATGCCGTCTATGTTAAGTGTATTATCAGAAAGGGGTTTTTACGAGGCGACAAGAGAGTATAATCTCTTTGATTGTTTTGAGTGCGGATCATGTACGTATGTGTGTCCATCAAAAAGGCCAATAGTTCAGCTGGTGAGGCTTGCCAAATCCCAGGTAAAACCGTAGTGGTCGACTTCTCATGGGTGATTGCGTAGGGATGAAAAGGGAGTTTTCATGGAAACAATAAAGAAAGAACAACAATTTGTAGTCTCTGTCAGCCCACATGTGAAAAGTGAGGAGACGACGAGCAGGATCATGTGGAGCGTATCCGCCTCACTCCTTCCGGCTACCATCATGGGTGCCTACTTCTTCGGACCAAGAGCCATGTTTGCTATCGCGCTTTGCATAGCTTCTTCGGTATTTTGCGAGTACTTGTATGAAAAGGCACTTCATAAGAAGATCACTATCAGTGACGGCAGCGCATTTCTCAGCGGCTTGCTATTGGGGCTGAATTTGCCGCCGGCTGTTCCTTTTTATGTGCCAATCCTCGGATCCTTTATTGCCATCGTTGTCACTAAACAACTATTTGGAGGGCTTGGTTTCAATATCTTTAATCCCGTTTTAATTGCAAGGGCATTCATGATTAGTTCCTTTCCTCGGCTGATGACTACCTGGAGTGAGCCGACAGCAGCTTTTTTTCAGCTTGATGCCAAGACTACAGCGACACCATTGGCCATTCTTAAGGAGCAGGGTGAGGCGCGATTGATAGAGATGTTCGGGGATAAACTTAACCTTTATACCCATCTTTTTGTAGGTTCCCGTGCAGGGTCGATCGGCGAGACATCGGTGATCGCGCTGCTCATTGGTGCTGCATTTCTTATCTACAAGGGGTATATCACGTGGCATATCCCTGTATCATTCCTAGGGTCTGCTGTCATAATGGCATGGGTATTCGGAGGGAAGGGGGCTCTATTTACCGGTGATCCCCTGCTTCATCTTCTGAGCGGTTGTATGGTACTCGGAGCCTTCTTCATGGCGACTGATTATGTTACGAGTCCCTCTGTACGAAAGGGTCAGATAATCTTCGGCCTTGGCTGCGGAGTCCTGACAATGCTCATAAGGCTTAAAGGGGGCTACCCGGAAGGCGTTTGCTTTGCCATACTCATAATGAATTGTTTTGCGCCTCTCATTGACAGAGGCTTCAGAACGAAAGTATTCGGTGCGATAAAGAAATGATAGCAGAGGAGCTGGCACGATGACCGGTAAGGATATACTGAAGATAACACTTAATCTTGTTATCGTGTATATCGTGGGAGGACTCATTCTGGCAACGATCTATGCTACGACTTCACCTATAGTGTTTAAGAACGCCGTTATAGCAAAAAACGAGGCTTTGAAACAACTTGTTCCGGATGCTGACAGTATTGAAAAATTGGGAGACTGGACGATACATGAAAAGCACGCGGAATATTTTATTGCCAAGAAGGGAGACACCGTTATCGGCTATATAGTGCAATCTTTTGGTAAGGGCTATTCAAGCTATATCAATACACTTATTGCGGTTGACAAAAATCTCAAGATAAGAAAAATCAATATCCTCTCACATGCAGAGACTCCCGGACTGGGGGATGAGATAGATGCAGAGTGGTTTAAAGATCAGTTTAAAGACAAGGATAAGGAACATTTGAAAGTAGTGAGGGCAGCAACAAAAGACTATGTCCAGGCAATCTCTGGAGCAACTATCTCATCAAGAGCTGTGACTGAAGATGCAGTGAGTAAAGGCCTTGACTTTCTAACTAAGGCATTACAGAAAGGTGGACTGGATGGAACAGCAAAGCACGATTAGTTATTGGGATCTGATAAAGAGAGGCATCTTTTCCGAAAATACAATATTCAAGCTAGCGATCAGCCTCTGCCCTGCTATAGCAGTAACCAGCAGTCTGAAGACTGGTTTTTTGATGGGGGTAGCAGTCTTATTTGTTCAGGCAATGGTCAATACGAGCATTTCCGCGATGAGACAATTCATTCATCCGAGGATACGCATGCCTATTTTTATGCTCGTCATCTCAGGGTGGGTGACTGTCACAGATATGTCTATGGCAGCCTTTGCACCTGCTGCGTATAAGCAGATGGGACTTTATGTCCAACTAATCGTTGCCTTTGCTTCGATACTGGTGGGGATTGAGATGTTTGCGAGCAAACAAAAAATAGTCGCTTCTTTCATTGACGGCGTGGGCAGAGGTCTCGGCTTCCTGGTGGCTCTTGTAATCATAAGTTTCTTTAGAGAGTTTCTCGGCAAAGGCTCTCTTTGGGGATATCATATCGTAAATGCCAAGCCCTTTCTCATTTTAGTTTTGCCTGCTGGCGGCTTTTTCGCGGTCGGACTTTTAATGGGGTTTTTCAACTGGATGGGAACATGGCGTTCGAGGAGAAAAACGCTTGGTCAATCACACCCAAGTCGACCAGGACGCATGGCAGCATAGAGTGACAAAAAACGTTAACGAGGGGAGTTTTTGTGGCTCCATGAGGAGAAGATGATGACTGCTGACACGACCAAACTTTTCGAACTGATTGTTGCAGCGTCCCTAACCAATAATTTTGTCTTCACCCGATACCTTGGCTTGTGCATTTTTTTTGGGGTATCAAAAAAAATGGAAACGGCGCTTGGAATGGGCATCACGTTCACGGCTGTAATGATGATTAGCGCGGCATTAAGCTGGGTGGTCTATAACCTTGTCATGCTGCCCCTGGACATCACTTTTTTAAAAATAATTGTATTCATTGGCATTATAGCAGCCTTTGTTCAGGCCTCAGATACTATTATGAGAAAAATGTCACCCGGCTTATATTATAAACTTGGAATCTATCTTGCCCTCATATCGACAAACTGCATTATCCTTGCGGTTCCGTTGATCAATGCAGATGAGCAGTATAGCTTTCTTGAAAGCATTGCGTTTGGCTTTGGGTCCGGGATAGGGTTTGCACTGGCTTTGATAATAATGGCAAGCATTCGTGAAAAAATTGAGGTTGCCGATGTCCCGGCGCCCTTTAAGGGAATGCCTATGGCTTTTATTGTGACAAGCATGATTGCGCTTGCGTTTATGGGCCTTTCCGGCCTAATAACGCTTTAAAATGTGGGAACTGAGTAAACCAAGGGATGTGGAGGTTGACTAGATGCATGAGCTTCAAAGATTGGTCGTTGATGTACTCCGTTTAATACACGGCTTGGACATAGGCAATCTCCTCCTGCCCTATGTGGGGGTAGGCGGCGGCATAGAGGCACATGAGCACGTTGATATAGTTCACACATTAAAATATACACTGCTTTTCTTGGTTGGTGTTAGCGCGATTTTTGGTTTTGGGCTTGCCCTTACAGCCCAGAAATTTGCCGTTAAAATTGACCCAAGGGTTGAAAAGGTGAAGGAGGTTCTTGCCCACGCACACTGTGGTGCCTGCGGATATGCGGGCTGCGATCAGTATGCAGAGGCTGTGGTGAACAATCCTGAGGTGTCGCCCAGTCTTTGTACCCCAGGAGGAGCTCTTTGTGCTGAAGCAGTCGCGTTTATCACCGGGAAAAAGGCTGAAATAAAGGAACCGATATTTGCCAGGATAATGTGTCAAGGGAACTGGGACAGGTCCAGCAAGAAATTTAGGTATGAGGGTGTTCAGGATTGCAGGGCAGCGGTCCTGGCAGGCGGTGGTGACAAGTTGTGCATGTATGGCTGTCTTGGCTACGGCACCTGTGCACGAGTCTGTCCTTTTGACGCTCTTTCCATGGGAGAAGATCATCTGCCTATAGTGGACATCACAAAGTGCACCGGATGTAGAAAGTGCGAGGCTGCTTGCCCCAAGAAAGTCATTGAGGTGCTGCCTGCATCTAAACAGGTGCTCGTTGCATGCCACTCAAAAGATAAAGGTGTGGCCACAAGGAAAAATTGCGAGGTAGGCTGTATTGCCTGCGGAATATGTGTGAAGGTGTGTCCTTTTGATGCGCCGAAGATTGAAAGAAACCTCTCAAGGATTGATATTAATAAGTGCAGAGTGTGCGGCTTGTGTGTTCCCAAATGCCCTACAAAAGCAATAGAAGACTTCATTCCAAAGCGATCAAAGGCTGAGGTAACCGACAAGTGCATAGGATGTCAGATATGTATGAAGGTATGTCCTGTGAATGCGGCTACTGGAGAACAGAAGAAGAAGCATCACATTGACCATTCTAGATGCATCGGATGTGGTATATGCACCGCAAAATGCCCAGTCCAGGCCATAGAAGGCACCTTCAATGCAACTGAGGTCTTCTGTCTTGCAGCAGCAAAAAAGCAGAGAGCTGCCTCTTGACAATTTCCTAAATATTAAGTTAATAATACTGCGTATGAATTATGTCCATTGTATTAAGAATCTATTTTTTATACTGATATTTTCCGCTACTCTCGCCGTCACCGCATTCGCTGATAAAGGCAACGGCGATGCGTATTCAACGTCTTCTAATCCTGGAGTTGTCGAAAGCGATACCGGGAAGATGACGTCTGAAGCACCTGTAGGAAAGGTTCTACAGGATGAAAGCGCAAAGACCACACAACCTTCAAAAGAACTGCCCTCACCGCAAGACGCCTCGTTGAACGATGGAAAGACGCTTGACATTGCAATAATAGGCAATCAGAGAAAAATCATATTCTCCAATCATGACGGACCCGGGGGAACGGTCGATCCTTCACTGAGCGTGTCTCTACCCACCAACCAAACAGGATTAAATGCGATAGAAAGAAGTGTCACGCTTTTTACTGAGAGGCTGCGAGAAAGATTCTCTCTTTGGCTAGAAAGGTCATCTAGGTATCTGGATATAATGAAGGAGATATTGAAAGAAAAGAAGCTTCCTGAAGAGATCGTATTTCTCCCCATAATTGAGAGCGGGTTTAATCCCAATGCATATTCGAAAGCGAGAGCTGTTGGCCCATGGCAGTTTATAGAGGCCACTGCAAAGCGCTATGGGTTAGTTGTTGATTGGTGGAGAGACGAAAGGAAGGATCCAGTTAAATCTACCAAGGCAGCAGCTGCTTATCTCAACGATCTCTATACCATGTTTGGTTCGTGGAATCTTGCCTTGGCTGCGTATAACGCGGGTGAAGGCAAGATATCGAGGGCGCTTAAGAGGTCGGATGCAGGAGATTACTGGTCACTTCTTCTTACAAAACAGATACGAAATGAAACAAAAGAATATGTGCCGAGATTCATTGCCGCCACTATGATTGCCAATACCCCGGAGGATTATGGATTCCGTGATCTTGTGTATAGGGAACCCTTGGAATATGATGAAGTCAAAATCGATTCACCGCTGGACATAACTATCATTGCGCAATGTGCAGAAACCTCTGTAAAGGACATAAGGGATTTGAATCCAGAGTTGAGGAGGTGGAGCACGCCCCCCGATGTATCATCATACACTCTCAGGATTCCCAAAGGGCACAAAACGGCTTTTATGGAAAGTCTCACGAGGGTGCCCGTGGAAGAACGGTTTAGTTGCGATACGTATACTGTTAAGAGGGGAGAAAATATAAAGAAGATAGCAAACAAACTCAATGTACCTATAGGGGCAATTATCGCTGTTAATTCTATGACTGGTGTCGAACAATTAAGGACAGGCGATATCATTAAGATCCCTCCAAAGGAAAAATATTCTCCTGATCTGGACGATAGGATTTCAGCTAAAAAGGTTGCCTATAGCAAGAAAATAACAACTAGACAAAGATCCTGTGATAAGGCCGGCAGAGGAAATTCCAGGGTTATAAGCAGTAAATCAAAAGAAAAAGTTAGAGTAAAAAAGGTCTAACTATCACTGTCCGAGTTTCTTCGCGGCTTCATTTGCCAGTGGTGATTGAGGGAAACTCCTAATCAATTGCTGGTACATTTTTTTTGCATCTTCATTTTTCCCCTGCAGTTCAAGAATCTTTCCGCTCTCCATTAGAGCCAAGTCTTGAAGGGGGCTATTTTTTGTGCTATAAAGGCTCCTGAGAGCGTTCAGGGCGCCATCCAGATCGTTTTTTCCCTCATATGCAATAGCCATTTTATAGTAAGCCGGCGGAGTTATGGGAGAATCAGCAAACCGGCCAGTCAACTCTTTCAAATTTTTTATCGTCTCATCAAAATTGCCCAGTTCATAATAACAATTAGCGATATATAAGAGAACGACAGGATTTTCCTTGGTAGTATATGATCTCTTGAACGCGTCCAAGGCCTTTTTGAAATGTTCGCCGGGAAGCATCGATGGTGCTGTTACTTTGTCTGCATAGAATAATGCGTATCCCTCAGCTTCCGATTCTAATGCTTTACTGGTAGTGACCTTTTTATAAATTACCACAGAGGCAATTGAAGAGAAAAAGACTATGAAGATAATGAGTGAATAAACTAGTGTTTTTTGTTTCTGCTTGAATTTCTCCCTTATATCTACTATGCTCTCCTTGATGTCCTCTTCTTTGCCGACTTTTTTTCCGATACGCTTTTTGATGACTTTAGGCATCTATTTACCCCCTGAGAGCGCTCTTCACAAGATTTTTTGCGTGTTGGAATACATGCTCAACCGCATTTTCTTCAATCCCTGCAGATAAGAGTACCTTTCTCGCAAAACTTTTTGTGATGAGGTCCGTCGGTGAATGAGCATCCGTGTTCACAACCAAAGGAATGCCAAGATTCATGGCAGCTTTGGCCACGTGGCCATTTGACAGACTGTGTCCTTTACGAGAGCTGATTTCCAAGGTAATACCTCTCTCTCTAGCTAACAGAAGGTCATCTGGTGAGATCAATCCTGGATGAGCGAGGATGTCGGCGCCTGCCTCGATGGCAGCCCTGTTTGTTCCTTCGGCGACAGGCTCCATAATAGTCTCTCCGTGAACAACTACAATCTTGGCCCCTAGTTGACGGGCTTCCTTTATGAGGTCGGATATAAGCGCGGGCGGCACATGCGTAATTTCAGCACCAGCCATGACGGTTATGGGAATATGATCTTTAAGCGCGTCAATTGCCTTGACGATTCGCGGGATTACCATATCTATATTTGATTGATCCAAATGGTCCGTAATAGCGATAGCTTCGTATCCCATGGAAACAGCCCTTCTTATGAGTTCTGCTGGAATGAGTTCGCCGTCACTAAATATGCTATGAGTGTGAAGATCAATCATAAATCAATCTAAAAGAATACAAGAAAAATTACGGAAAAGTAAAGGTAGGGATAAAGTTCTCTTTGACAAATTTATTAGGATTTAAGAAAAATAAGACGGTTAGCGCAGTTTCATTGAGGTAAGACAGGAAAGGAAGCAATTGACGTCCTTCTAAGAAAGGCGCGACCGGTTCAGATGCTGTCGAGGTTTCCGGGATGGACTATGTGAGGCCGAGGATTAAGGCTACCTCGATCTTATTATAGTTGACCATGGGGTCCCTCTCTTTGAAAACGAATAGGCTGATCCAGAAAGGGGTATCTCAGGCCACCAAAGTGTGCCGAGGCGCTCCGTCGCCACGGGCAAGTTGGTATGTGCAGAGAATCAACCAGAGCAGGCCAACATTTCGGGTCATCCGATGTTGGTGAGAGTGTGAAATTAATGAATTCAAAAGAGACGATGGATAAGGCCCTGTTTTAGGTAGGATTTTCTTATTGAATTTGCAATGCCATCTGCACTGTACGTCTCCCGATAACTGGAGGAACACATGTTGGTAATAATCAAAAGCGCACCTGACACTTTGGATGGGAAAAGAGGGATAGCATTAGCTAGGGACATGGCTGCCAATATTTGCTTGATACAGAATGCGGTGTCCTTTGCACACAAGAATAGGTTCGAGGGTTTTTGCGGCACAGTTTACGTCCTCGACGAAGACTGTCGGCTGCGGGGATTAAAAAGAGATGAGTTAGTGACAGACATCATAGAAGTCGACTATGACAGTCTTGTTGACCTAATGGCTCGTGATGAGAAAGTGATCGGAATATTCTAATGAATCAATGATATCGGAAAGAAATAAATCATAAGGTGTCGTCCTCCAACGTCCATTAAAGCCGATTTTGCTTGTAGTGAACATGCACTGCCTCACGGGCGTCCTCATCTTCTTCAGGCAACTACAGTGCCTTCAGAAAAGACTCACTTATGAGTAATCAAGCCACCGGCATCGGTTTGTATCTCGAACCCGAATGAATCTGCGGTGCCATTGAGGACAAGCTCCTCAAAAACCTCTCTCAGGATCTTCTGCGCTTCTTCGGGGGATTTCGTCTTCAGGGATAGCCTTATATTAACCTTCACTGAAAACCCTCTCAAATATGTGATCTATATGCCTAAGATAGTAATCTAAGTCAAATATCTTTCTTATCGCGTCGGGGGTCAGATGATTTATGATCTCTCTATCATTAATGAGCAGTTCCAAAAAACTTGTGCTTTTACTCCAACTCTCCATAGCTTTTTTTTGGACTAACGCATAGGCGTCTTCACGGGATAAACCTTTTTCAATAAGTGCGAGCATCACTCTCTGTGAGTTATACAATCCATAACTTCTATCCATATTCGCTTTCATCCTTTCAGGGTATACGAGCAGGTTATTAAGAATGAAAGTCAATCTTCTAAGCATATAATCGATAAGTATAGTGCTATCCGGAATGATCACTCTCTCAACCGAAGAATGGGATATGTCCCTCTCATGCCAAAGGGATATATTTTCCAGCGCAGCGACAGCATTGCAGCGAACGATCCTTGAAAGTCCCGCTAAATTTTCGGCTCCTACAGGATTTCTCTTATGAGGCATTGCTGATGAGCCTTTTTGACCTTCTGCAAAGGGCTCCTCTGCCTCCAACACCTCTGTTCTCTGGAGGTGTCTCAGCTCTACCGAAATTTTCTCGACTGTTGCCGCGATCAGGGCAAGGGAGGTCATATATTCAGCGTGCCTGTCACGTTGTATGACTTGAGTTGCGATGGGGTCGGGCTTCAGTCCCAGCTTCCTGCAGACCAGCTCTTCTAGCCGAGGTGGTATATTTGAAAAAGTTCCAACAGCACCAGAAATTTTCCCGACATTTATGATCTCTTTTGCCCTGGTTATTCTCTCAAGGTTTCTCTTCGCATCCTCATACCAGAGGGCAAATTTTAGTCCAAAGGTCATGGGCTCCGCATGAACGCCATGACTCCTGCCCATGCAGGGAATATCCCTGTAATTGAATGCCTGTTTTTTTATTACAGACATGAGCTCCCTTAGATCTTTAATAATGACGTCAGCCGCTTCTCGCATAAGAAGAGAGAGCGCGGTATCAACTACATCAGATGATGTGAGGCCCTTGTGTATGAAGCGAGATTCAGGCCCGACATATTCTGCAACGGAGCTAAGGAAAGCAATGACATCATGTTTTACTGTTCGTTCAATTTCATCTATTCTCTTGATACTAAAATCGGCCTGTTCTTTTATTATCCTGAGCGATTCCTGGGGTATCCCTCCCAATCCAGTCCATGCCTCGCACACAGCAATTTCGATATCAAGCCATTTTTGAAATTTGTATTCAGGCTCCCAAAGTTTACCCATTTCTGGACACGTATATCGTAGTGTCATCCCCCCTCCAGTCTATATTTTCAATAATC
>JBKQMP010000086.1:0-3407 GCA_052146665.1 Dissulfurispiraceae bacterium | reverse complement strand
TCGGATCCCGCACCCTATTCCCCGGAATCACGACAGAGAACATACTCGTCGACCTCATCGGAGCCCACGAAGGAACCCTGAAATCAAAAACTATACTAAACCCTCCAGAAACAGCGCGGAATGTGAGATAAGCAATCTCGGCTACTTTTTGCGGCTCCATAACGAATCTTTTGAAGAGCAATGTGTTTTCCATGTTCGCTTTCTTGGCAAATTCCATTTTCGTTGCCCCGGGGCATAATGTAGACACTGTCACCCCTGTTCCTGAAAGCTCAGCCCTGAGGGCATTTGAGAAGCTCAACACATATGCCTTCGTCGCGCAATAAACGGCATCCAGGGGGCATGGGGCAAATGAGCCGGTTGAGCCGAAATTTAATACTTTACCGTACTTAGCTTTTATCATTGCCGGCAAAAAGCGTTTTGTCAGGTGTGTATGCAATGCGATATGCACTTGCACCATTTCCAACTCTTTCTCAAGCCGTGTCTCGTAAAATGGACCGGCTTCATTAAAACCTGCATTATTTACCAGTATATCGATGTGAAGCCCCTGACTTTGGACGTCGGAAAAGATTTTTTCCGGAGCGTCTGGCTCAGAGAGATCCTTTGTAAGGGTATAGACTTTTGCGCCGTACCTCCTGTTTAAATCCTCTTTCTGCATGTTCAACCTTTGCTCGTTTCGGGACACCAAAACGAGGTTGAAACCCTCCTTTGCGAAAATATTGCTGAGTTCATACCCGATTCCGCTTGTAGTTCCGGTAATAAGAACTGTTCTCTTTTTATTATGATCCTTGTTTATCATACTGATTTCATCCTTATATGACCGATGGTCAGTTATACGGCAAAAAAATATTACCTCTTGCGGAATGCCTTCATTCCGTTGATAAGCAGTGCCAGCATATCCGACAGGTTCTCTTCATAATTCAGCTGAAAGACCTCCATTCCTTCCGCCTCAATGACTTGTTTGACTATCGGCGACGGACGGGACAACTGTACGAGTCCAATGAGCAATACCTGCAAATGCAGCAAGAAACGGGCGCCGTCATTCTCCAGCAGAAAAGGAAGGCATCGTTCGATCAAACGGCCAGTGGCGCGAATTTCATCCAGTAAGAAATGCTTAAACTCAAATGCAGTCTTATAGTCAATGTTTCGTTCCAGTATGATATGAAGAATGGGAGTTAGCCGGATCATCATGGGATGAGCCCCGACGGAAGCTATTATATTGTCCACGAATGCATCGATATTGCCTTTGTCTTTCTGCTGCGATAAAGTTAGCAACCTCCTGTTGACATCCTCAAACCAACATTTGTATTCCCCGATCTGCAACTGCAAAAACAGTTCTTCCTTTGTTTTGAAATACAGAAAAATCGTCCCTTTGGCTAATCCTGCTTTGCGGGCAACGCTGTCGATGGTAATGTCATGATAATCGCCCTTAGCCAAAAGTTCTATCGCTGCATTCAGGATAACCTTCCGCCTCTCCAGTTTTTCGTCACTGCTGATTGCACGCTGCTTGATGACCATCACCTTTCTCCAACTAGCCTCAGGTAAATAACATAAATGACCTGCGGTCAGTTGTCAAATGCTTTCTTTCAGAAGTAATTTTGAGGATGGTTATGGTGGGCCGAAAGAAGCGCCGGAATCAGGCTTGAATATATAGGATTTCGACTGACGTAATACTTTATTTTGCGGCAGGGGCTTCCAGTGGATTTCGCCGTGTTCAACGTTTAGGTCGTGCCGAATGCAAATAGGTCCCCTCGACTGAACACCACGCTGCGGGCCATGGTAGAGATAGCCGGGAACCGACCTGCTCGCGCTACAAACGATAAAGCAGTGGTAAGAAAAAATCCTGATGTGTCAATACAATATTGGTATCACGTCCCCCGATTACGTAGACTTGTGGGACCTGTCCTCCAAAGGATTTACGCTGACAGACCTATCTGCGCTTCCTTGTTAGCTCCCAGATATCCGGCTCGCAGCGGACAGTCCACCGGGATGTATTCTCCCTTTTTGTCCTTGATCTCTATGCGGCTTACCACATCGACTTTAGTCGAAAGTCCCTTCTGCTTGATATCCTTGAAGGCCTCCATAGCCTCCTCAAGAGTTTCAGCAAAGACGTCATGATGTGCCGTAGTAACAAATCGGTACGTTTGCATAGTTTCACCTTTCTGTAATTTTTGACAACTGCGGCTGGACGATGTTTCCAGGTCTGCGATCCGGTGCATGGCACCCGAACTGCCAAGCGCTCTCTGTAAGTGTCCCTCAGGCCTGGCCAGATCAATTCTGAAGGACTCTTAGGAATCGGCAACGAGTTAAGGCAGGTCGTTTTCCTGCATTGTGGACACGCGACACCGATCGTAATCATATCTCAGCAGAATCATATTGATTTATGGGTAAATGAGTCTTTCTGAAGGCACGCCGGTCTCCTGTCACGCGAGGAGCTTGCGAGTGGGGGGTGCGGAGTTCCTTGTTAACATTTTCAGGGACTTGCAGGGACCGAGAAGGACTGAAAGGGATCAACAGGGCTCGAAATGTCAGGGGTTTTTTCGCAAGCTCCTGATATAGTTTATGGCGGCAGTGCTCTCTCACGGGGGTGTCCCGGCAAAAAACTTCGCAGGATAAACCAAGCCAGTGTATAGTTAGTTGGAGCAGATGCGAATATTAAAGATGATGAAGGCCGAACGAAGAGGATCTGAAATATAGATTTAAAAAACAAAACTGGTACAAGATTGTTGAGCAAGACATGGAGGAGAAAGCACAGATGGGAGTATTGAAATGATTTGAATAATAGGAGATTTGATATGGAGTTCAACATCATCATAATTCTTGCCGTGCTTGTGGTGGGGGTGGCTGGTTTCATAGTGTTAGCGCGTAGCATCTTGAACAATTGGAAAGCAGGATCAAGGGGCAAGGAAGAAGTCGATGCTCTCCAAAGCAAAAGGTTTAAAGAGCAAATGGAGAGGGAACGGGAGAATGAATAATGTATGCAAGCAAATGGCTTGAAGATAACACCCTGGATTCACACCTTGGCCATGATGTTCCCTACCCTCGCATGAGGTCTTTGCCGATGCAACCCATCCGTCTTTTCAGCGATTGAAGGGCATTAGCGACCTCGACTCGTCCGCTCGATCTCTTGTAAGTCTGGTCGAAGCCGTGCATGAGGAATAGGTCGTCCTAACCAAGACGGTGGAACGTCTCCAGACGGCTACTCCCGGCTCCAGCGGCCTTCCATTCTTCCCCCTAGTCGCCCCCTGACGAGTGCTGCCTATGATGTTTGCCACTTGAAAAAGGAGACCCTTTGGGGTAGAGGCCCCGTGAACGGAGCTGCATGCCTTGCATAGCCGGCATGCAATGCCTCCAACAGAATCAAAGGTATTTTTGTGGGCCGCGCGGCAGCAAATCTAATGGATTCGGGG
>JBKQMP010000085.1:0-40194 GCA_052146665.1 Dissulfurispiraceae bacterium | reverse complement strand
AAAAAAAAGCAGGTGGGTGAAGTCACCCACCTGCTTTCCCAGAGAAGAGACGTTACGGAGTATGTGTACAGGTTATCGTCTGGTTAGGCCCAACTGTCACTGGGAACGTCGTGCCCGAATTAGCGTTTTTACCCGTGACACCGTTACAAGTGAAGAGCTCCTTGTTCTGATACACTGTAACAGTATAGTTGCCAGGGTTAACATTATTGAATGTCCAGGAACCACTGCTTGTCCCTGTGCCCTGCTGCTTTGCGGTCCCATTGTACTTCAGAACAAAGAGCGTCCCGGTAAGAGCAGGCGAGGTATTCACTGTTATAGTGTACCCACCCGCGGTCGCCAGCGATATGGCCTTCTGTTCAGAAGCGTAAATTCCCGCCGTGTCCTTCACTGAATGGAGGATGGTATACTTGCCTGTGGCCGCATAAGTGTGCGTGAAGGCCCCACCCGCGTTGCCCGTCGTCAAGATACCGTCGTTCCAGTTCACGCTGACCGCACCGGCAGGGAAAGGAGCATCGTCGGTGGATGCGTCAGTGAAACTCACTGTGTTGCCAGTGATCGTTAAGCCCGACAGGCCGAGGGCCATCGGCGGCTGGTTCACAGTTATCGGTGTAACAGAAATCGAAGATGTGTTCGTAGTATTGAACGCAAAGTAGGCGCCATTCGCAGGGAATGCGGCGGTTACAGTTAGTACCACCGTCTGAGGAGTCGTGATACCAGTGTAAACATGGCTGATAGTCACTCCGCTGCCCATTGCTGAGCCGTCACCGAAGTTCCAGCTATAGGTACAGGTAGCCCCATTAGGACAGAAAGTTTGCGTTGCATTGAAATTCACCTGATAACTGATCGACGGATCAGTATAGCCAGTAAAGCGAGGAAGCGGTAGCTCGTTGTGCATGTTACTCGCGTCCGACGCCAGCTCAAGTTTGGAATACTGGTTGATCCCGTTAGTCAGGGTTTTCGATCCACCGTGGCACTGGCCGCATGCTGCGTCGATATCGACCCAGATGGCGTTGTTATACGTATTGCCACTGCTGGCCGGAGTATAATTGTCAATCTCCGGTGCCGTATTAGCGTTCTTCTTCGTATTCCCGTAGTACTGTGCTGCGGTCGGGAAAGTATAGTAATTGACATCTGTGTTGATCCTAAATAGATGCATCATAAAGCCACTACTAGTAGCAAGCGGCATGTGACATTTTATACAGGCTGCCGCAGGATCCGAGCCGTCGCCCAGAGGCGTTCCGCTGCCAAAGGGGTGGTTCATATTGGCAAGAGGCTTGTTGTGGCAAACAGTACAATCATTTCTGATCGGAGCTGTTGCCGCTGGGTCAAAGAGGCTCTGGTGGACATCGTGGCACGTAACACAGGTGCCCTGTGTTGAAGAACTGCCCTGTTTGTCAATCTGCCATGAGTTTGCGCCATATATATTATTACACTCTGTCTGGGGCGTTATTCCCAAACGCGCTGCCGCCTCCGCGATTGTTTCGACCTGACCATTGAACACATCGGCCGTTGTTGCATAGCTGCTGCTCGAGGATCCCTGCATGCATGTCCATGCAGCAAACTGGCTGTCATACGAACCGCCCGGAAGGATGTCGTATTTCCCAAGGGAGTTCGGCACGATGGTGTTAGGAGTAGAGTTCAGCCCAGTGATGGTCCCAGAGGGGCCAGTGTACCTTGCGTGCGGACTGTTAAGAAAACTGTTTCCAAGGATGTGACCGTTGAAGTCAGGAGTGTACGTTGCCTGGCTGGTACCAGTGTCCTTAACCGGGATGTTCCATGCCGGGTTCCCTAAGTCAGCATCCGCGCCCACGTTGGCGGATACTTTAGCAATACCCTGATGGCAGCCAAAGCAAAGGCCAGTCCTGCCTGTACCTGGTGTACCTGCGGCTGGAACCGCAGCGCCAGAGGGGAGATTGCCCATTCCGCCTGATGTAGGCTGTGTCGTCGGGTACTGAGATGCTAAAATCATTTGTGAAGTGATCGGTCCGACTGATGCAGCATGGCACCTTGAGCAGTTAATGCCGTCAAGATCCCAGTTGCCGGCCCCCGGAAACGTAACAGTAGGGTACGCAGCGGTGGGCTGATCGCCAACGTAACCGCTGCCATCTAAGCCTTCCACTCCAATCGTCGGATACCACGTACCGCCAGCAGTTGCACATGCACTGGAGGTAGTTTTTGAGGACAGGCTGCAGAGTCCATTTCCTGAGACCAGATTGTTCCAGCCCGTGGTGTGGCACGCTGCGCAGCTGTAATTGCTCGTGCCGTTATACAAACCATTAGTACCAACCTGAACAATTATGTCAAGACCTGCAGGCGCAGCTGCCATCCAGTCCCCGAAGACGTAAAGAAGGGGATCGGTATTGCTGCCGATGGTCGCTGTCGCGTTAGTAAAGTTTATCGGACCTGTGGAGGCTGCGGTGTATACCACGCCATCAGGGCCCGCCCAAGACTGGCCAGCTGTGACCTTCCTGAGCATGTTCTTGTGGCCGGTATTGACATAAGTACTCTTCTGTCTATTAACGGGACCGTTATACTGGACCGTCTTACTGTGGCAATGGAGACAGCCCGTATCGGCATCATTACTGTGCCCAACCAAATCCCAAACGGGCTTCTTATAGGTGCCGAGAGGACCGGTTGCGGTAAGGATTGTCGCAGATCCGCCTCCTATCCAGTTGGACCAGCTGCCACCCTGGGCCAAACAAGCACCCTGTGTGGTGAGACCGCTCAGATCGACGAAGTTACCCAGTTTAGCTTGTACCCCGCCGACCATGCTTGTGCCGCCTGAAGGGGTCGTGAGGGTCTTGGTCAAGACGCCGGCGATGCTCTTTCCGTATATGCACTGGGTGCCGCTCACTGACCAGTCATAGCCCGCGTTTGCATTAAAGGGGGCCTGGGTCGTTTGCAGGGAAGGGCAGGTCGCTGCGGTATATGTGCCACTAGGAGTGGTAACACCTGACCAGTCCATGCTTGTATAGCAATAGCCGGCACCAGTAGTGGATTGTGAGACTCCCTGTGTACCGAAGGCTAGAGGGTTCCCGCTGGCATCCTCTCCCGCGAACAGATAGCTGTAGGCGAGACACTGTGCATTATAGCCGTTGGCCGACAGTTGAGCGGTGGTGAGGGTGCTCGCCAAGACGCCGCCCAGTGCGGTACACATCTGGGCGTTTCTATCCATGTTCACCATGGATTTTGCGCTTGCAATGAACCCGCCTGCAAGTGTTACGCAAGTGCTGCTGCCTGGCACGGCGTATGAGACGCCGTTTTGATTTAACAATGGATTTTTACATACGTTACTTAGTGTATCGTTCTTATTTACCGCTTGGACAGAAACGAGACGGGCATCGCAGTCCCTTTTGGTCGTGACGGTAGGGTCGACTACCATATTGCCAGCGGGATCTATGCTCAGCACGCAATTGCCGTCGTGGGGCAAGGTCCAGCCCCCGGCGCCGCTTGGCCGCGCACCGTCTTCCATATATATAGCCCCAGAATTGCCTGCTGTCATACAGACCGCGAGGACAAAGAAGGCCATAACAAAAAGCCATTTGTTTTTAAGTTTCATTACTCTCCTCCGTTCATTAAGGATTCCTTATTTATACATTCATCAGCCCGTTGACAAACGCTGATCTGTTCCTTGAGCAACTCTTTGTTTTCTCCGTTAAAGCCTCTCTTCTTCTGTTCGCCACCTCCACAACTGTCTGCCGTTACCGCTTTGGGGGTCGGTAACAAAAACTCAATTCGCTTTTTCATAACATTTTAGTATGCACAGAACATGCCATGATCAAACCGCCCTGTCCTTCAGGAAGTGACCACCCATGACAACGGCTTGATTTCACACAAAACGCTCAGAACAAATAGTTATGGAGCTTACAATCCCGAATTGACAGAGACTTATCAGATAGGGGGCGTCCGATCATTTTTAGCGCCGATTGGGGGCAAATGCCCCACTTTGCCGGATCGGAGCAATTTGACTACAAAAAAGGGACTCGGGGTCAGGCGGTAGAAATGAGGACGGAGCGGTCATGCTCAAGAGAATCTTCATTTGATGAATACTTGCCCAGGATATCATGCCCCTTGACACTATACCTCCAGTCTGCCCTCTCATACATCCCTGACAGATGTAACAATTACCAGCGACGAATGACATCTGACCGTCAAGTCCAGCAGAAAGATTTAATACTCCTTTTATATAAGATCGCGGCAACATATTTCACTGTTTCTGCCTCCGAAAACAAGCTCTGCGACAGCAGGAGTGGCGGTCGGCCTGGATCTCGGACCTTCTACCACCAGCCGCCCTAATTCTCATCTGCGCCCCTTTCCCATCTAGGCGTTAAAACCAGTAGTTAGTCGCTTTCGAACTTATGCAGCCATCCCAAAGGTGCGGGGATGCCGATTAACGAGTTTCTCACTTTCTTGACATTCTAGGATGTTGCGTTTTACATCGCGTGAGGTGCCTCTTCCATCATTAATATTGTCACTTCTTATTCTCGGCACTGTCCCGCCAGGGCCTTGCAATGCGCAGCGCCGATTGACGTAAATCACGCAACGATCAGCCACCGGCGAGTAAGGCCATCTGTGAGAACCTTTTATATAATGTAAAAGCGGGGACTGTATCCTGCCTTCTTCAGCCTTCCCGAGGGTCGGCCGGCCTTGCATGAGACCGGTAAAAATGTCGGGTGCTTAACAGTGTTGATAATGGCCTCGTCTGCGTTACTAAGGAAGGGACATACCATCTTTGAATATGTGTCCCTCCGGTTTGTCAGATGATCATTTGTCGAAGTGACTTTTCCTCTTTTGATGCCAAGTACAGGGTGGCCGCGGCACAAACAGTGCTTTTTATCTCGATGCATGCGGAAAGCCACTCACTAGCCGAGTGCAATCGCATCAGCAATGGGCCGTAGCGTCTTTGCTCCATAGCTATGCTCTCATCCTCGATCTTTTATCAGGGCTCACCCTGTTGCACTCCGTCAGGCTCGCTCACTGGAATGGGTACTAGAGACTTTTCGCTCACCGCATATCCCCCTGCCCTGCTCTGTTTGAAAACTGAATAGTTTTTGGTCATATTTTAACTATGAAGGCCACAGGGATAAGCCCGACAGTGACTCTTGACATGCCTTGACAGGCCAGTATCAAGACCTTGATTATCTGTATTGAAAGAGCGTACAATGAGATCAGTGGCTATTGATCTTTGATATGAGGTTGATTACACGGCGAGGGCTGCGGGAGGTGCTGGATCCCAGGGGCGCTGACCATATGCACTAAGAGGTAGTTGCCGCCCGATCTCTGGAATCACCCCCTCATGTCGCGGGTTAGCCCCGATTTAAACTTTACGCAAATTTTGGGGTGTTTTCACCCAAAATTGGGGGGCTGAGGCTCTGGCTTGGATTAAGGACTAATAATATTCTTTAAAAGCAATGCATAAGTTTCTGGCATACATATTGCAAATATTTACTTACAGTACAAAAAAGCTTGTCTGCTATAAGGTTTTTACCCTTTAAGATATGGGGGTATCGCGAGGGTACAAAGTCCATCTTAAGAATGGACTTCAAGAAAAAGACGGAGGAAGACACATGAAGAAGTATATCGTAGCAGTGATGCTTATCGCATTTGGGATACTCGCCGTATCCTCGCTCGTAATTGCGGGAGTCAATCCCGGTACTGGTATTAAATCAACATCTCATGATCTCAGCATGGCAACTGGTAAGGGTGCCACGTGGGCGCCAAACGCAGATCCGTTGTTAGACCGAATCTGCATATACTGCCACGCGCCTCACAATACCTTGACGACGGCGACTGCCAATGCCGCTGGCATCCATTACTTTCCACTTTGGAACCATAATCTGTCCACAGTCGCAAGTTACACCATGTATTCCAACGGCACCGAGCTTCCTGGCAGCATCCAGCACCAGCTGAATGCCGTTCTCACCCAACCCGGTTCTACATCGAAATTATGTTTGAGCTGTCACGACGGTACGATCGGAATATCGGCGTACGGTTTTGCCGGCCAGACCTCATCACTTGGTCCTACGACGGGTCCCAAGGCCTCAGGAAGGATCCTGATAGGCAATAACGGAGACCTCAGCAATCACCATCCCATAGGGTTTGCGTATGCCCCGGTGGCAATACTGGATGATGAGATCAAGGATCCAAGCTCCCTTCTCCTCGGAAACAATCCCTATAACCTGGCAATCAATGACATTCTCTGGAACGGTAATGTAGAGTGCACATCATGCCACGACGTGCACAATACGAAGAACACCGGCCTTAAGTTCCTGTGGGTAGAGGACACCAACAGTAATCTCTGCTTCAGCTGTCACGCAAAATAGGTGTTCTGTTAAAGCTTGTTTAAAACAAAAAAAGGGAATGGTCTCCATTCCCTTTTTTTTTATTTATTTAATACACCTTCTGTGCTAGAATGTTAATTATCCTAATTTAAACAATAAGGAGTAACAACCAACCATGCTCTCAAACCGTACAAAAAAATATGCTCTACTCACCTTTATCGTGATCCTTTTAGGTGCGTGCGCAGCGCCCAAAAAGGAGGAACAGCCCATCCTATTTTATCCGGAGCCGCCCGAGCTTCCGCGCCTTCAGTTCCTCACCTACTTCACGGGTGCCAAAGAGATCGAAGGGGGAAAAGGGGCCTTCGAGGCCTTTATTACGGGAGTAAAGGAGAGCGGAAATCGCCTGGACAAGCCTTATGGGTTGGCCGCCTACAATGGAAAACTCTATGTGTGCGACACCAACCAAACGGTCATGGTTTTTGACCTCGCTAAAAAGAAGTATGGGCCCTTTGAGGGAGCCAAGGGCATGGGGAAGCTTGTGCAGCCCATTAACATGAGCATTGACAGCGAGGGCAACAAGTTTGTGACGGACCCCATCAGGGGTCAGGTCATTGCCTATGATAAGGACGACAAGTATGTAACCGCCTACGGTCTACCGGGAAAATGGAAACCAGTCGATGCAGTCCCTTTTGGAAACCTGCTTTACGTGGCAGACATCAAGAACGGGGAGATAGTGGTCTTTGACAGGAAGAGCGGCTCCGTAGTTCGGAGATTTGGCCAACAGGGAGATGCCAACGAGATCCTGTACAAGCCAACCAACCTCGCCTTTGACGAGGAGGGTTATCTGCATATCTCCGATGCGGGGAAATTCCAGGTATTCACGTACGACAGAGACGGCCATTTCATCAGCAGACTAGGTCAGCTCGGTGACGCCCCCAGTAACTTCGCACGGCCGCGCGGCGTGGCCGTAGACAGGGAAAATCGGCTATACGTCGTCGATGCTGCTTTTGACAATGTCCAGCTCTTTGACAGCAAGGGGAGGCTTCTCCTCTTCTTCGGACAAGCGGGCAGGAGACCAGGTGACATGTTCCTTCCAGCGAAGGTAGTCCTCGATTACAAGGACATACAGTATTTCCAGCGGTTCGTTGATCCAACGTTCGAGATAGAATACCTCGTTTATGTCACAAACCAGTTCGGCGACATGGCGGTAAACGTCTATGGATTTGGCAAGGAAAAAGACAAGCAATACCCGTCTGAAGAGGAGCTCTTGAAAGAGGCTCAAGAGAGATTGCGGAAGTTCCAGGAGAGAGAGCCTCGGAAAGTCGAAGAAGAGGGCAAGGATGCGGATTGACCTCGACTTGCCCGCAAAGAGATGAACAGGGGTTTGATTTTAATAATCGAACTCGTCACAATAAGCGCACTCCTCTACGGGTGTTCTTCCGAGAAGTCACAAAAGGTATTAAGCTTTTTTTTTGACGGTGTAACGCCGCAAGGTGAGACAGAAGGGAAGGATGCCTCAGGCGCTAGGCGCGAAGCGGGAAAACCCTCCAAAGTGGAGAGATACGAACACGGACCTTTTGCCGCGAAGCAGTGCGAAGCCTGTCACGTGAGGGGAAGCAATAATCTCAAGCTGCCCGTCAGCCAGCTCTGCTTTACATGCCATACTATCGAGATCAAGAAAAAACACCTGCATGGGCCTGTAGCAGCGGGGGGTTGCACAATATGTCACGATCCTCACGGCTCAGGGAAGCGCTATCTTCTTGTGTCGGACCCTAAGGATTTCTGTCTGTACTGTCACGACAAGAATGATCTCGAGAAAAGAGAGGTGCACAGAGAGGCAAAAGAACAGTGCACCGTATGCCATGACGCCCATAGCTCTGATAATGACTTCTTATTGAAGGATACATGGAAAGGCCGCTCCTCACAATGAAAAAGTTGGGGGTCATCTCCTTCTTTCTTATATATCTTGCCATGCCCACCGTCGCTTTTAGCGACTGGCACGAGTTTATTCCGCAGGTCTACAGCAGTGAGTGGGAATTGGACATCGACATGATTCATCAAAGCAATCAAAGCCTGGTCAACGGGGCTGGGTACACAGAAACCTCTAATGCCTTTACCGAGAGACTGATTTACAGCAGCACTGGCGTTATCTACCATCCCAGATTTATCCAGTATCTTTTCAAGCTCGGAGGCGGCGTCAATGAAAACGAGTTTGAAAACACCGCTACAGGATCCCAAAGCAACCCGTGGATAATCAAACCAATTATTGAATATGAAATAAGGGCTTCCGTCCTGCCAGAACACCCCTATAATCTTGAATTGTTCACTCTTCGCCGGAGCCCATTCACAAATGTCATGTACAGCAGCGATCTCACCCTCACGGACACTGAGAGCGGGGCAATCTTCAGGTATAAGTTGAAGCCTTGGAGATTTAGCCTGAGCTTCCTTTCAACAGTCCTCGATTCAGTGCAATACACCACTGATACGCGATCTTTTACCGCCGCGGCGGGTTATGCGAAGGGGTGGCTTGCGAATTCCCTGTCATATCAGCATCTGGACTCCTCTACCGTCTATACCACCAGTTCCGCAGAGTATACAGCCAACAACTTCGCCTTTCAGAATGACATGCAATTCCTAAAGGGTAAGGGACTCCTGACGAGCCGGGTCACTTATGACTCATTCAATCAGACAAGCACCTTCTCATCGGTAGACGACAAGAGGTTGACCTGGTCAGAACAGGGCTATATGGAACTTCCCTGGAACTTCTTTCTTAATCTCTCTTATTTATACTTTCAGGAAACGGATGACACTACTCAGCAAGGTTACCCCCCGGCAGACCTTAAAAACACGAATAACAATCTAGGAATGACGCTCACCCAGCGTCTTTACCAGAGCCTGACAACAACTTACGCCTTCAATTATACGACAAACAATTCCCTGACCGGTGACGTGGATACGCTTTCCAACGCTCTGACCCTCGGCTATGTAAAGAGCATACCTTGGGGTAGATTGCTCGCCGGCTTTGTTGTGAACCGGATTTCTGTTAACAGGACCGGCACAGAAGCCGCGATCAACGAGATCCAGAATGCGGCGCTCTTCGGCTTCTTCACACTCAATAACCCCTTTGTCGATACAAACACTATTGATATGACGGTCAAGTCGCCTACTACGGGCATCCTTATCCCGATGCAAGAAAATGTTGATTACCTGGTCCAGCTCTTTGGCAATAATGTTCGCATCCAGATTATAGCGATCCCTCCCCTGGCGCAGCAAATTGACCCCGCTTATGTGTATGAGTTCCATGTAAACTATGGCATTAACTCCGGCAACGTAGATATTCTGCAGAAGGACTGGGGGTATAACGTTAGGTTCGAACTCTTCAATAACCTTGTAAACCCCTATTATTCGTACTACGAATCACGTCAGGATATAATTTCGGGCGCCCTACCAGGCGGTCCTGAAAATTCCCAGAGCACAACGGCAGGGTTGGAATTACAGAAGCAGCCATTCTACCTTGTGGGGGAATACAGAAATTTTGAGTCAACCATCAATCCATCCACACAAGTCAGGGCCGAGGGGCGGTACCAGCAGAATATTGTTGAGACACTAAACGTTTACGCGCGCGCCTATTACTTAAAGATACATTACACAGCGAGCGAGTCGAACCCTCAGTTCGTACCTTATTACCAGGACACGACCGGAGGGGACCTCACCGTGGTCAAGAAATTCGAACACAACCTCAATCTTTCCGCAGGCGGTTCCTACACACAAACTACTGGCCTCATCGATACAAAAGCTTACTCATTTAATGGCCTTCTGGGGTGGCTGTTCGGTAAACTCGACCTCAGCCTTCAGGCAAACGTAAGTCATTCTCAAGGAGATATAAGTGGCAGCAGGTCAACAACATGGTATAAGTTTTTCTATTTGTCGATCAAGAGGAAGCTTACCGATTAAAACTTCCCTGACGATAAAACGGCGATTTTGCGGTAGGCCAATCAATTTCCGCGGGATCGTGTTGCCTCAGCAAACAAATGAATGCATAGGGAGGACTACATGAAATACGTGCTGCTCGCAGCAGCTCTTGTCCTATCCTGTTACCTCCATGTGACGGCACAGTGCTTCGGGGCGGAACAGGGAACTCACGGGGTGACTCAAGCCGATGACCATCTCAAGCAGATCAGTCAGGAGGAGTCTAAAAAGATCATTGCCGCAAGGGTCAATGGTGTGGGCATCACCATGGAATCCCTCATCAATATGATGAACCGCATGGGTGCCGGGAAAGACCCCAAGCAGATGACCCCTGAAAGCATAGAAGCCCTGAGAAAGAAGGCCTTGGACACGCTGATATTCCAGGAACTCGCATATCAGAGGGCGCAAGCTCTCGGACTGACCCCTGATCAGGAGAAGATCAATGACGCCTTAGAGAAACTTAAGGCCAAGTTCGGTAGCGAAGAACTCTACGAGAAGTTCCTCAGGAGGGAGGGATTGACCGAAGAGACGATGAAGTTGCAGATCGCCAGAAGTCTTTGCCTCGAGTCGGTCTATGCTCAGGAGGTCGTTGAAAAAAGCACGGTGTCTGAAGACGAACTGAAAAAGGACTATGTACGGCAAAAGGAGGATTTCCTCACGCCTGAAAAGCTGGTAATCGATGACGTCGTCTTCTTCCTCAACACTGACGATCCTGAGTCTAAGAAAAGGGCAGAGGAGGTCCTTGCCAAGATCAACCAAGACAAGGACAAGAACCCGTGGAACCTTGAGCCGGACGGGACATTTATCGTAAGGGACTACGAAATCAAGAAAGACAGCGATCCCAAGTTGTATGAAGCAGCAAAAGAACTTCATGAAGGCGAGCTGTCAGGGGTGATCAAAACCGCGGACAGTCTTCATATTATTAAGCTTAAAGAATACAAGCCTGAGAAAATAGCCTCCTTCGATGAGGCAAGAGGTTACCTTGAGCACAAATTAAAGACAAAGACAGAACAAAAGAGACTGCAAGAATGGAAAAAAGAGTTGGAAAAAGGGGCTAAGATAGAGATACTTGAAGCGTCAGGCGGTTCGATAAAAACGGACAAGGACACGAAAGTACCTGCCCCTGTGCGGACGGAATGAAAACAAGGCTTCTCATTGTCATTGCGGTTTTCGCTCTCACGACCGCCGGTTGTGCCACAACCTGGATGACGGACGAAGAACCGCTCGCCGGACAGCCCCAGTGGCCACAAGGGCCTGAGAAGGGCAAGGTGGCCTACGTCACGACGGTAAAGGGCTTTAAGGAAACCGGGACTTCTTTTTCCACCGTCATGCGAAAGATCATCTTCGGCCGTAGCCCCGACAACAGGATCGTGAAGCCAGTTGCTGTCGTGGCCGGCCCCGACGGCAGTATTGCAATCGCTGATGCGGAACAGCGATGCGTCCATCTTTATCTCCCTAAGGAGCAGCTCTATAAGAGAATTTTCGGGTCAAAATCAGAGGCACTGCAATCTCCCGTGGGGCTCGCCTTCGATGAAGAACTCAATCTGTACGTCTCGGATTCCACACTTAAAAAAATTTTTGTTTTTGACCGGCACGGAGAGGCCATCTTCTCGATTTCTGCAGCCGGCACCCTATCTCTTAAGAGGCCGACAGGGTTAGTATACAATCCGATGGCCAAACTTCTTTATGCCGTCGATACCCTTGCAAATACCGTCCATGCCTTTAAAAAAGACGGTACCCTTGCTTTTTCCTTTGGACAGAGAGGTATCGAAAACGGTCAGTTTAACTATCCCACTTACATCTATTTGTCCTCCAGCGGCTTGATTTACATAACTGACTCATTGAACTTCAGGATACAGGTCTTCGATGCCGCAGGAAACCACGTTTCGACCTTTGGTCATCATGGCGATGGCTCCGGTGATTTTGCTATGCCCAAAGGTGTTGCCACAGATAAAGACGGCGTCGTGTATGTTGCCGACAGCCTGTTTGATTCCTTACAGTTGTTTACCGTAGAGGGATCGTTTCTTCTTGCCGTCGGCGGGCAGGGAAGTGAGAAAGGCCAATTCTGGATGCCATCGGGTATCTTCATCGACGGCAATGGCAGGCTCTATGTCTGTGACACCTTTAATCAGCGGATACAAGTTTTTCAGATAGCGGAGAATTACCATGAATAGACTTTATGTAACTTTTTTACTTGTTGTGGGTTTCTTTACTTTCCTGGTGTTCCCTATTGACAGTGAAGGAAAGACGGGAATAGCCGTCACCAAGCATAACCTCTCGGCAACAGGACCTGGCGAGCTCAAGGCCTTCACCGAAACACGCATCTGTATTTTCTGTCACACCCCGCACAATGCGGCACCCAGCACCCCACTGTGGAATAGGGAGATAACCCCGTTCAATTATACCCTGTACAGCAGTACTACTCTGGTGGCGCGGCCCCTCCAACCTACAGGTCCATCCAGACTGTGCCTGAGCTGCCATGATGGTATGATCGCCCTGGGCAAAGTGCTGCGACCCTCGCAAGGAATCAATATGACTGGTGAAATTACTTCGCTAAGGGCGTCTTACATAGGAACAAACCTCTCCGATGATCATCCTATCTCTTTCTCTTACTATTCTGCGCTGCCCAATTCCGAACTGGCCGCGACAGTGCCCTCAGATTTACTGACATATGGCAACGGCATCATAGAATGTACCACATGCCACGACCCGCATGATGACAGTTATGGCAAGTTCTTGGTCATGGATAACCGCTTTTCGGGACTCTGCACAAAGTGCCATATTGAAGACGGCTGGCTCCAGTCAAGCCATCGAACCTCAACAGCCATATGGAATGGCGTCCAGCCCAACCCGTGGCCGCGGACCTCATGG
Source organism: Dissulfurispiraceae bacterium (assembly GCA_052146665.1). Classification (GTDB taxonomy): domain Bacteria; phylum Nitrospirota; class Thermodesulfovibrionia; order Thermodesulfovibrionales; family Dissulfurispiraceae; genus JBKQMP01. The sequence goes on along the minus strand of JBKQMP010000085.1, from coordinate 27,073 downwards.
ACAACGGTAACGGACAACGGCTGCGAGAACTGCCATACAAGCCACTCCGCAGGAGGACCCCAGAGGCTGCTCTTATATCTGGAAGAAGAAAAGAACTGTTACCCCTGCCATAACGGGAACGTGGCCATGAAGAATATTCAGTCTGAGTTTCAGAAATTCTCGCATCATCCCGTGGAATTGACCACCATCGGTGTGACACCAAATTACCATGACCCTAAAGAGAACCCGACTGCCATATCCGGCCATGTGGAATGCGTGGACTGTCACAACCCCCATGCCGTAAACGCGAGGACCGCCGTCGCCCCTTTTGCGGCAGGCAACCTCGATAAGATCAGCGGAGTCAACATCGCCGGGGCTGGACTCAAACCAGTCACGAACGAGTACGAGATCTGTTTTAAATGCCATGCTGACACCGCATATCCATTCCCCTATATCCCGAGAGTCATTACTACGACCAATACACGATTTCAATTTGACACCTCCAATCCCTCTTACCACCCTGTTGCCGGTGTCGGCAGGAATCCCGATGTGCCAAGCATTCCCAGCCCTTACATGCCAAGCCTGACTGTGACGAGCTCCATGTATTGCACGGACTGTCATGACAGCGATGATAGTTTTGTAATCGGAGGCTCGGGTCCAAGGGGACCGCACGGCTCCTCGTACCGCCCCATCCTTCGGGAGCGTTATGAAACAAATGACAACACCCCGGAAAGCTATTCAACTTATGCCCTCTGTTACCGATGCCATAACAGGGACAGTATCATTAGAAATGACAGTTTCAAGAAAAGTACTTTGACCGGCAAGGGCGGACACAGCGGCCACCTTGGAACTACGGTCAATGCTCCCTGCTCAGCCTGCCATGATGCACACGGCATTAAGAACGACTTTAAGAGCGGAGATCACACTAAACTCATAAACTTCGACACAAGAATAGTAATGCCGATTTCCGCCAATGTACCACCGCAATATAAGGACATGGGCAGACGGGCAGGGAGTTGCACACTTTACTGCCACGGTAAGACGCACAATAACCAGACCTATCCCTAAGAATGCTGAACCAGGGGTGGATTAAATGTATCAATGGATTATATATGTATAGGGCGAGGATGACAAAAAAAAGGCGATTCTATTCCTTGAAGGAGGAGGAGTCAATGGCCAGTTTTTTGAGACGGTAGCGGAGAGTGTCTCTGGTGATGTTTAAGAGTTTGGCGGCTTTCCTCTGATTGCCTTTTGCAAGCTGCAGCGCCTTCCTGATATGTTCTTCTTCCATGCTTCTCAATGACAAATCATTTAAATGCCTGTCCTGAGGGGGAGCCACAGTCCCCATTTCCGCCGCCACCGGGATATCGGCAACCATGGCCGTTGGTGTGTCGGCAAGCATCTCGGCGGGAAGATCGTCGATATCGATCACTTCCCGATTGGAGAGAATTATCAAGCGCTCTATCAGGTTCTTCAGCTCTCTCACGTTGCCCGGCCATGCATAACGACGCAGTCGTGCCATGGCTCCAGGCGATATTTCCCTGATCGGGCACTGATACATCCTGCAATAGTAATCAAGAAAATGATGCACTAGCGGAGGGATGTCCTCCTCTCTGTCCCGTAAGGCAGGAATCTCTATGGTTGCCACCGAGAGTCTGTAGAATAGGTCGAGTCTGAATTTCTTCGCCTGGACAAGGTGGTTCAGATCCCTATTGGTGGCTGCGAGAAGCCTAACATCCGCCCAGAGCGGAATCAGTCCTCCAAGCCTTCGAAATCTCTTCTCCTCTATCAAAGTGAGTATCTTCGACTGCATCGTATACGGCATGTCACCGATCTCGTCCAGAAACATCGTGCCGCCATCGGCCATTTCGACAAGCCCCTTTTTCCCGGCCTTCGCGTCGGTGAAAGCGCCTTTTTCGTAACCAAAGAGCTCACTCTCTATGAGGTGCTCCGGAATGTTCGAACAACCTACCTCCACAAATGACTTCGCTTTTCTTGGACTCAACTCGTGTATCTTTCTGCAAAGGAAGTTTTTGCCGGTTCCGCTTTCTCCGAGGACCAGCACCGTGACATTCGACTTAGTGGCCAGACTTTCCACTATCCGGTATATCTCCTTCATCTTCTGACTCCGAAAAACAAAGTCGTCAATTTTGCCGTCGTGTGGAAGCTGAGATTTGTCAGCCCATATCTTGAGGAATAGTTTCTTGAGACTGATGAAATCTATGGGCTTTTCAAGATAATCGAGCGCGCCGGCTTTCATCGCATCAACAGCACTGCGCACATCGGCGCGCCCTGTAATGATAATCACTTTCGTCTCCGGCTTCATCGCCTTTATGGTGGAAAGAAGCGCTAGTCCGTCTGAATCAGGAAGATGGATGTCAAGAATCGTGACTTCAGGATCTTCTTCTTCGATGTACTTAAGAGCCTTTAGGCCGGAACTCGCGGTTAAACTCAGGTAGCCTTCATCATCAAGGAACTTCTTCAGGGACAATCGCATGGCCGATTCATCGTCGACGACCAACACTTTCCTGGCAAGAGCCTTTACAGGCGATCTAGACAGATCGCTTCCCTCGGTGCCGTCTCGCTTCATCAACCGTCCTTAAAGAACCCCTCTCATTATTGTGAGATGCTGGATGATGGTCCTCGCCGAAGATCATACGGAGTGACATGGTTTAAATCATCCCATTTTTATTATATCTTTTTTCTGAATGCAATTTCAAAGCAATACTTAGATGAACTGGCTTGGAAACTATCCATCACACTTAAAAGACCTCGTCAATTCACAATACCGGCTATGGAGAAAACCTTGAGATCGAAACTTTCACTTTCAAGAATCAAGGCGGAAAGATCTGGGATACGCCATGCCATAAAGAATGCAGTCAGTAATACATAGAAATCATGATTCACTGATAAGACGCCAGAGAGAGGATGCGGGATGGCTGAAGTTGATCATCGAATAGAACCTTGAACGGTTACCGCAGCAGTCAGAAACAAGAAGAGGAAGAGGCCTCACTCATCATGTTGCCCCAGTTAATGTGTGCGGCAGATCAAGAGACGCCAGAAACATATCAGTGGAATCGGCTGCTGGTTTTGGGTGTCTTAAAGAATTAAACAGGTTGCACGAGAAGAGCGATGCGCGCTACAATGCCTGCTCCGCCATGGAGAGCACCTCGAAGAGGTCAAATGGCTTCGCCACAAACCTGTGACCCCACTTTTCTATCTCCTCTTTCTCGTTATCGCTGAGAACCGATCCCGTCATAATGATGATCTTTGTTTCAGGTGAAATACTGTTTATTCTTTTCATCACCTCAAAGCCATCCAAATCGGGCATACGGATATCCAGAAAACACAGGTCATAGAAGGAAGAGCTGACCTCGGCGAGAGCCCGGTCACCCCTATTGACGGTCTTGATCTCAAATTGTCTGTTCTGCAAGGCTCTGGACAATCCAAAGGCGATCAATTGTTCATCGTCCACTATGAGAATCTTTTTCATTGACCCAGTCTGCTCCACATTTTCAGTTCCATCGCGTGTGACATTGAGACGCTGTAACATACATGCAATTAACGTGCTCACATTGTTCCGTCAATCCTATGAATATTGGCTATGGCGCGGTTCCAATGGTTGATACCAACCTCAAAAAAAAAGGGATTATATGTGAATATTTAATTTTATCAAAATTAATGAAGAAACTTCATCAAGTGGAATTCAAACGGCTCTCCGCGTCCATGCGCAAGATGATAAACGTAGATCGGCAGTGCCGCCCTCACAAGGGGCGTTGCGGGACTCAGTTAACCCGTTGCGTTCAAAGACATGCGTGGCGTCTCAATAAGAGAGGTCAGCAAGAAAGTCCGGAACTATGCTGCCAGAGGGCAGCAGGTGACCGGAACCGGCCAAACACCGGCACCCAAATTATGGAAGAACTTAGCAGCTGAAACTCGTGAAACATACCCTAGCGTTCCGGATATCAGACGCGATAAGCAACAGAACCCGAGGCTGGCATAAAAGAGGGATCCCCGAATTATGATTTTTCTGTCATCCCGATGCCGTGACACAAGAGCCTAATCTCAACATCCTCCAGCTTCCAAAACTTAGGCCACATAACGCGCCGCTGAAACACGGAAACACCCTATTTTGGATGCCCCCTATATAGCAGCTCCTATGCGAAATGCTCTGACAAAGGACAATTAAAAAATGAATCCTCTGCACATCAGATGACAAACTAAAAGAAACCCGACGTTATGATCAAAGCATGTTTTAAAAGTTGCCCCGGGTCGGCCTCACTTTGTTGGGTATTCCTATCACTTTGGTGGGGATCGTAAGTGGTGAAAACCCCATGAAGAAGGGTGATATGCCCACTTTAAAGATTCTGGCTCTAACTGCCCAATGAGGCCATGGTAGGGAATATTTAATTAATTCAATTGGTTAATTAGCCAGCCGACGCCAACTCATAAGAGCGTGGATCCATCTATGACAGGCACATTTATTGCTACTCAATGATCTTATAAATATCACCCTATCACGACCTTAACTCCTGTTCTACTGAATCACACTTATGGAGGGGGAAAGCTTGCAGGTTCTATCAGGTAGTGTCTTACTGGTTGACGACAACGAACTTCTTCTGAGCAACATGAACAGGTTTCTTAAAAAAGATTTCCATCATGTTACGGCAGTTTGCACTGGGGAAGAGGCGATTATGCATGTCGAAGGCAGGTTTTACCATATCATCGTCCTGGATATAAACCTGCCAGACCTAAACGGATGGCAGGTGCTTGAGCAAATAAAGCGGCAGTCGCCCAACAGCAAGGTCATCATGATCACATGCAATGACAATGAAGACATGAGAGAAAATGCTGTCAAAAGAGGCGCCACTGATTACCTGGAGAAACCTTTTGGCCTCGGCGAGCTAAAAAACCTTCTCGTGAAGATATTGTCCCATTTTGACATGGACACGAGGCTTCGTAAAACCTATCAGGTCGTCGTCGGTGACAATTATCAAGGATTCACATACAGCATCTCGCCCACTTGCATGTTCATCATTACCGATGTCTTGTTCGAACAAGGAAGCACGGTGGACATCCTTTTGCACATACCCCGTAAAGGACATGTAGCCCTTAAGGGACGAGTGGTGAGCGTTAAAGATTCAACTTGTCAATTCATGCCCTCCCTTTTGAACGGACAGTGGCGAAACGGAGAAATGCAATACGGAGTCGGCGTTGAGTTGGTGGACCAGCCCCCCTCCTATACGTCATTCGTCAATGCCCTGCTTAGCTGAGTCGGCTGTCCTGATGAGCCATGCAAATCCGAATTTCTCGACGTAATATTTGAGGGAATCATCGCTGACAGTAAGAACTTTTGCCGTGAGCGTTTGATTGTTCCCCGCCCTCTCGATCGCCTCAATAAGGAGGCCTTTCTCGAGTTCCTCAGGCGACATTCCAACCTAGGAGAGGATAAGCCTTCCGTCTGATTTTAGGTCCCGCAGAGCCTGATTGGTTGACAATCTCTTTCGGCAACAGCTCGGCTTAAAGGAGGGACTCTAAAAGAGCGGTGCAGTTAATCCGGACAAGAGGAGCCTATCCTGCCGAACAGGCTCCTTGGAGCAGGTAATGGACAAACGGTGCGATAAGTTCCTTGCCTTCTTCGCTCTCACCCATGATGAGGAGCGTTGATATACCTGCTTGCACTATATTGTCGACCTTAGCTTTCAGTTTCTTCACGATGCTGGATTCCCATACGACATCCTTATCGAAGAGAGCGCCATTGACCTTTCTCAATTATGCGAGTTCTTGCTTAAGTTTAACGTTGTCCATAATACTGCGTAGGGTAAGTTTCAACTCAACCAAATTAAAAGGTTTTGTCAGATAATCCGCAGCGCCGAGTTTCATAGCCTTCATGGCGGTCTCAGCAGTGTCATCCGCGGTAAGCATGACCACTCGGGTATCTACGCGAATCTTGAGCTCTCGCAAGATATCGATCCCGCTCCTGTCCGGAAGGTTCACATCGAGCAGCACCAGATCAGGGGATCGGTACTTGATCTTATCAATGATATCCCTCGTGTTGGTCTCGGCATACACTTCATACCCCTCATTTTTCAGAGCCCTGGACAGCGTTGACACAATAAGTTCATCGTCATCAACAAGAAATATCTTCCGTTTACTCATCACGCAGCATGCACCTCACCTTGTTTCACGGGGAGGCTGATCCTGAATACGGTTCCAAGACCAGGTTTGCTCTCTACGCTGATCGAGCCACCGTGGTCCTCGATAAGCCGCTTAGTAATAGCCAGTCCAAGGCCTGTACCCTTTGCCTTAGTGGTGTAAAATGGCCGGAAGATGCTCACTAAGTCATTTTCATTGATGCCCTTCCCCGTATCAGATATTTCTATCTGGATCTCCTTAAGATTCGGATCATAAAAGGTCTTGACGCCCAGCGTACCTCCTTTTAGCATAGAATCTTTTGCGTTCAGCAGTAAATTCATGAATGCCTGCTGCAGTTGCATCGGGTCTGCGCTCGTCTTAGGAAGATGGCCATCGTAATTCTTAACAAGCTTTATTGCCGCTGACTCAGCCTTGGGCGATACGTCTTTCATCGTGAATGCGAGGGTTGAATCAAGAATCTCGTGAACATCGACGGGGCTCAATTGCGGCTTAGGCGGCCTCGCAAAATTCAGGAGGCTCTTTATCAGCGTCTCGATCCGTTTGATCTCACTAATGACCTTCGCCAAAAGATCTTTGTCCTCTTCGGAGAGGGACGCCTCTTCAGAAAAGATCTCGATGGATACCTTGATCCCCGCAAGTGGATTTTTGATCTCATGAGCTAATCCCGCCGCCATCTCTCCGGCCAGCCTCATCTGCTCCGCCCTGTGCAGCGCGTCTTCTGCGCGTTTACGCTCGGTAATGTCCCGGTCCATCGCCAGGACAAATTTCTGATTTCCCATTTCAATGAGTCCCGCACTAACCTCGACAGGGAAAACAGAGCGGTCCTTCCTATAATGGTTGCACTCAAAGTGTAACCATTCCCCACCTATGATGCGCTCAATCCTTGGCAAGGCCTCCGCGGCAGCATCAGGGGTGTCGAGGTCTATAATATTCAATTCCAGCAGTTCTTCTTTAGTGTAGCCATGCATTTCCGCTGCGGCCCTATTTGCGGCCACAATGTGACCTACCTTCTCGCCCTCTCCTTCAAGAATGAAAATGGCATCGCCAGCGGCCTCAAAGAGCAAGCGATAACGCTTCTCGCTCTCTTCTATCTTATTCATCTGATCCTTCAGTGAACTGGACATCTCATTAAAGGATCTGGCTACCTCGCCGCACTCATCCTTTAAGGGCCCGATTTGATAATCCAGCTCCCCGCGCCTCAGCCTTCTCGTTGCCTCAAGAACCACGCCGAGAGGCTTAGTGAAGGCTCTTATGAAGATAAAGCCTAACCCGGTCGCCAGAATAGGCGCCATGGCAACAAGAAAGAAAAGTATGTATTTGGTATTTTTCACTCCCTTCATCGCAGAGGTCGTCTCATTCACAAGCTTCACAGTGGCGATACTTATCATGTTGTTGACCTCTTCTATAAGACCTTCCCCCATCTTGTATGCTTCGTCTTCCTCCTCCGTCACTCTCTCGATATCTGCCCTGACCGTAAGAGCCCTGCTCATTATGCCTCTATAATTTTCAATGTGCTGCCTTAAGTCACTGAGCCTCTTGGCGATCTCTGGAGCGTGATGGCAACGCGAGCAGATATTGGCCATAGCGATCATGTTTTGCACGTCAAGCACTATCGTATCGATGCCGCGTGCGTGACGAGAGTTCTTGAGGCTGAGGTCAGCCTGCACCCGTTTGATATTTAGGAGCAGGTGTTCTCTGAGTATTTCTACCTGATGCAGTGTGATCAGCCTGTCTAGTTGAGATGTGGTGCTTTGGATTGTGGCGATTATGTAAATGCCGCCCAGAAAAAAAATGAGAGAAAAAATACTGAGGCCTATAATGATCTTTCTTTTCATTTTTCTTTCATATAGTCAAAAGTGGCAAGATCGAGGCCGATGTCTTTCGCATACTTAAAGACCGGTTCGTAATCTTTTTCAATCGTTTCTATAAACCTGCGGTCCCCTAACTTTTCTAGAACTTCTCTGCCCTCAGGCTCATCATTCATTCTCAGCAGCGCTTCTTTCAGTCTCGTCTTGATTGTCAGATCCAGGTCTTTTCTAACCGCCAGTGCGTTCTCAGGCACTTCAGGGGATGAAACAAGAATGACAAGTTCATTCTTTATTCTCCTGTCAGCGGAAGCCATACGATCAAACTCAGTGTTCTTCGCTGCACCTATGTCTGCTCTTTTGTTTAAGACATCCATTATCGCATCCTCATGTGTTCCGGTAAAGTAGGTCTCCTTGAAATAGGCTTTATAATTTTTGATACCATTTTGTTTGAAGTAAGCCAGCGGCAGAAGATAACCGGCAGTCGTCGCCTTGTCCACGAAGGCAAATCTCTTGCCCTTCATATCTTTTATCGTTCTGATCCTGCTATCTCTCCTTACAAAAATTACTCCAAAATATGTCGATACGCCCTTGAGATTCTCAGGTCTTGCCAGCACTTCGAGACCTAATCTTGCATGTGCGAGGGCATAAGTGAAACTTCCAAAAAAAGCACCGTCAAGATTTAAGGGAACGAAATCGCGGATAATATCTCCGTATTCCGGAACAATCTTAAGGGTCACTTTTAATCCGATTTTTTTTGACAGATATTCAGCGAGAGGCTTAAACCTCTCAACTTGCGCAAAGATGTTTCTCTCTGGAACGAGGCCTATAATCAGTTGCGTCTTGTCACCAATGTTTCCGCCACTTTTTTGACTCTTGGACAACCCTGTGTCTGACTTGGCACAACTCATTACAAGGACCAAGGAAAGAAGCAACATCGCGGCTATTTTTCTGGCCATTATTCTACCTAACAAGAAGGATCGCTTTCACACCATACCTTTTCGTAGTTTAAACGACTTCCATGTGAAAGTAAACATCTCCTCTGACATCCCGGCGGATGCGGGCACGGAGGAATCACATTCAATCAGTTCCTCTAACCTCATAGAAATGCCATGCCAGATTATTTTGAGGACTGTCATAGCTGCATCGAAAATTTGAGTTGCCTCCTTTTCTGAAGGAATACGATCAATCGGAATAATGTATAATTGGCGAATTGAAAATGCGTTGTGACAACATCATCACTCTTTAGCACGTGGTCAAAGGTAGCATTATTGCTTCGTACCATGAGGTCACAAGTTTGGTGATCGGACGGATCTGTGCGGAAATTATATTGAGACTTTGCAGTGATGTGATAGCACATCAGTAAAGTGTGGAAATATCGTGCTATATTAAATGATGCAAAGGAGGTCGCATGCTCAGCAAAATCAATCCTACTAAAACAACCGCCTGGAAGAAACTCAGGGAGCATTACAAGGCGATGAGGCATCTGCATATGGCAGACATGTTTAAGGCCGACCCAGACAGGTTCTCAAGATTTACTTTAAGCTTTGAGGATATTGTCCTTGATTACTCTAAAAATATCATAACAGCAGAGACGCTGCGTCTGCTCTTGAGACTCGCCGATGAGTGCAAACTGCAGGAAGCGATAGAGAAGATGTTCGCCGGTGACAAAATAAATGAGACCGAAAAACGCCCGGCGCTTCACGTCGCGCTGAGAAATCGTTCCAATACTCCAATTCCTGTGGACGGCATTGATGTGATGCCCGAGGTAAACACAGTATTACACCAGATGGAAACATTTTCAGGGAGCATCATCGCCGGACAGTGGAAGGGATTTACGGGCAAGGCCATCACCGACATTGTCAATATCGGGATAGGAGGCTCTGACTTGGGGCCAGTTATGGTCACAGAGGCACTGAGGCCCTACTGGAAGCCACACATAAGGGCGCATTTCGTCTCAAATGTCGACGGAACTCATATTGCTGAGACCTTGAAAAAAGTTTCACCGGAGACCACTTTGTTCATGATTGCCTCAAAGACCTTTACCACTCAGGAAACCATGACCAACGCACACACGGCCAGGCGATGGTTTCTTGACGCTGCCGTGCGTGAGTCATATGTCAAACACCATTTTGTCGCGATATCGACCAACCAACGGGATGTCGAAAAATTCGGCATAGATCCCGACAATATGTTCAAATTCTGGGACTGGGTAGGTGGCAGGTATTCCCTCTGGTCGGCGATAGGGCTTTCTATTGTCTGCACGATAGGGTACGATAATTTTGTTCTGCTGCTCGAAGGCGCTCACGCAATGGACGGCCATTTCAGAAAAACTCCCCTGATGAGCAACTTGCCGGTAGTGCTGGCCTTGCTGGGAATCTGGTACAATAACTTTTTTGGCGTGGAGACTGAGGCGATCCTGCCGTATGACCAGTACATGCACAGGTTTCCTGCTTATTTTCAGCAAGGTGACATGGAAAGCAACGGGAAGTGCGTAGACAGAAAGGGTCGTGATGTGAAGTACCAGACCGGCCCAATTATCTGGGGTGAGCCCGGAACGAACGGACAACATGCGTTTTACCAGCTTGTCCATCAGGGCACTAAACTGATTCCCTGTGATTTCATCGCCCCTGCAATAAGTCACAATCCGCTAGGGGATCACCACACCATACTTCTGTCGAATTTCTTTGCGCAAACGGAAGCATTGATGAAGGGCAAGACAAGAGAAGAGGTAATTGCTGAGTATAGCCTGTCAGGTGCAACCAAAAAAGAAATAAAGCGTCTCTTGCCGTTCAAAATATTCAAGGGGAACAGGCCGTCTAATACGATACTGTTTAAAAAACTGACTCCGAGAACGCTCGGAAGCCTAATAGCCATGTATGAACACAAGATCTTTGCGCAGGGAGTTATCTGGAATATATTCAGCTTTGACCAGTGGGGGGTCGAACTCGGCAAACAGCTGGCCAAGACAATACTCTCCGATCTCAATGATGACCGACAGGTAATGTCTCACGATTCATCCACGAACGGATTGATTGCCATTTTTAAGGAATTAAGAAGATAGCTCTCATTTAACTATTTTTTTTATATGAGGACTTTGGAAGCCGGCAACATCGATCACTCGTCAAGCGGTAACTTCGGTCCGCAACCAAGTCACAGGATTTTTTCCTCCGTATTCCACCAACCTCCCCCAAGGGCAACAAAGAGCGCGACAGTGTCCTGTAGACGCTGGGCAATTGCCTGCAGATAGGCGATCTTCGCCTGATGGTACTGACCATCGGCAATCATCACTTGCACATAATTGACAAGGCCGGCCTGATAATTCTCTTGGACCAATTGAAGCGCGTCAGCTGCTGCGACTAGTGCCTTTGACTGGGCATGCAAAGTCTCAGCATCATGTTCGAGCGCCCGGAGGGTGTCAGCAACCTGCTCAAAAGCGCTAAGCACCGTCTGGCGGTAGATGGCCAAGGACTCATTGTAGCCTTCAATGGCCGCCTGGCGCTGGAACCACAACGTTCCCCCGTGAAACAGAGGAGCCGTCAGGTTTGCGCCAAAGCTCCAAACGCTGTTACTCGCATTAAAGAGGTCTTTCATGGAAGTGCTGGCTAACCCGTAGCCCCCATTCAAGGTGAAGCTGGGGAACAACGCAGCCGTGGCCACCCCAATATTGGCGCTCGCACTATGAAGCTGGGCCTCGGCCGAGAGAATATCGGGACGCTGCCGCACCAGCTTCGAGGGCAGACTTATCGGCAGGTCGTCAGGAAGAGTGATGTCCGCCAGACCAACCTCTGGGGGGGTCCACTCCGCCGGCGTATGGCCTGAAAGAGCGGCGAGCAAGTCCTCGGTCTGAGCGAGCCTTTGCCGGAGGGGCGGGATCGTCGCCTCAATGGCATACAGCTGACTTCTTAGGCTGACCACATTTAAATAAGGGATGGTGCCAGCCTGATACTGTGATTCGGCAATCTCGGTTTGCTCCCGCAGCAGACGGATCAATTCTTCAGTGGCGTCGATCTGTTCGCGGTAGGCAGCTTGGGCAATAATGGCGTTAACGACATTGCCCGTCAACGTAAGGTAAGTACCAAAAACAGTGTAGGTTTGAAAGTACACCTGGGCCCCCAAACTTTCAACTGCCCTGCGTTCGCCACCAAACACATCAAGAGTATAGCTCACGGTTGCCGAAAGTGTGTAAAGATTAAAGATGCTGCTTGGAGCGCTGCTACCAATGTGGGCTGGGGAATACCTCTGACGCGCGGCATCAAACCCCGCGTCAAGCTGAGGATAGAAAACTCCATAACCGGCCCTGAGATTATTCTGGCTCTGGCGCAGACTCGCCTGCGCCGCCTGAAGGGTCGGGTTAAGGGAGACCGCTTCCTTGATGACATCGTTGAGCTTAGAGGAGTTAAAGAAACGCCACCAGTCTGAGGCGACCTCACCACCGTTCTTAAAGTGCTGTGCATGCCCATCTGCAGAAATAGTAACATCAGGTTGTGGCCCAATAGTATATTGCTCAATCTTCGGTGCTTCTGGCCGGACAAAGTCAGGCCCCAGGGTGCAACCACCTGACCAGAACATCATTAGCAGGCAAAGTCCTCCCGACACCCACCATTGCGCCGCATAGGCAGGGGTTGAACTTCCTGATCTTGGGGAGTTACCCAGTTTGTCTCGATGCAATGACATTGGCCCTACCTTCGAGAATTTCTCCGGTGATTGATGTTGAATGCCATTGCTTTTGCCGTTCATTCCTCCGCAACATAAACATCCACGAGTTGCCCGGGATAAACAGAAACATTCTTTGGCTTCACAAACCTGAATATTACAGGCAACACTCGCACATCCACCCTTTCCTGTCTCTGATTGGACAACTCGATCTTAGGAGACACATAGGGCTGGACTCGAACAAATTCCAGAGGAACTCTGATTTCCGTGCCCCGTATAAACATTTGTGCTTTCAGTTGCGACGGTGGAGGCAATCTGTGTACGAGTATTTCATCAATGTAACACCTGACGGCTATAAAGTCCTGCGGCGATCCCATGATAATGACAGGATCAGAGCCCTGAGTATATGTATCGTATGTGCCCTGCGGGGAAATATAGCTACCCGCAGCAACATTTATAGCAAGGATCACTCCATCTTCCGGCGCCTTGATGAGGTACTTGTCCAATAGAGCTACTGAAGCTGTGTAGGCTTTTATAAGAGCATTGTACTGTTTTTCCTGGTTCCTTATGTCGTAAATCCAGGCCCCAGCCTTTATGAGTTCGTATTGCTTCCTTGCGACTTCGAGATTCGCTTTTGCAGTTTTGACTGCATTTTGAGCGTTATCCAAGTCGTTCTTACTTACCGATTTTGGATTCAGCTCGTAAGATTTCCTGAGCTTGTCCAATTGGTCCTGAGCTGTTTTGACGCCCGCCGCGGCAAAGTCGACCTGGGCCACCGCGATTTCAAGGTTTTCCTTCCTCGGCTGGGCCTTCAACTCTTCAAGCAAGGCGAGCGCTGCTTCGGCCTGTTGTTTCTGCTGTTCGGCAGTAGCCCTCTGTACAGAATCATCCATGATAAGCAGCGGAGTGCCCCGGCGTATGCTCTGCCCTTCAACAACGGGGAGTTTTATTACGATTCCCGGCACTTCAGGATATATGTTGATATTCGCCCCATGGCTCTGGTAGCTTTCAATGATGCCGTTGGCATAGATTCCCTTTGCATAGGGATTGGAGGCCGGACTGAAGGCTGGGGGCAATGGTTTCTTTTCAACGCCGTATATGTAAGCGCTCACCAGGCCAATCAGAATACCCATAATTGAAAGGAAAAATAGTATCTTATTCCTCACGCAACCCCCCTTGCACTATTCCCGTTATTTTGCCGTCTGCCATCTTCATTATTCTGTCGGCATATTCGAATATCCTGCTGTCATGAGTAACTATAATGATACACCTGTTCTCGTTCAATATGTTTTTCTTAACAAAATCCACAATTCTCCTTCCTGTTTCCCCATCCAGCGAAGCCGTGGGCTCGTCAAATATCAGGATATCAGGATGACTCGCGATCGCCCGTGCGATTGCCACTCGCTGCTGTTCTCCGCCACTGAGTTTGACGGGGGGAAGCTCTGCCCGATCCCTGATCCCCACTATTTCCAAATACTTCATCGCTGTATCAATGGCTTCATGCCAGTCAACCTTTTTCAAAATCAGGGGAATCGCTGCATTTTCCACCGTCGTAAGTTTCGGGAAAAGGTGATAATCCTGGAAGACGAAACCAACCTTGTTAAGTCGGAAGTCCGCAAGCTCGTCGGCGGTCAAGTTCCATATATCCTTATCTTCAACCTTTACATTCCCCGAATTCGGCCTGAGGATACCCGAGATGATGCTCAACAGCGTAGTTTTTCCACTACCGGATGGTCCTTCTATGTAAAGCATTTCTCCGAAATATGCCTCAAAACTAACGTCCCTCACCGCGTAAGTTTTGGCGTCCCCTTCCCCGAACCATTTGACTAGCTCAGTCGCCTTTAACGCCAGATTGCCCATATTAGCCTCTGAAAATGTCGAACGGCTCTATCTTGATCACTTTTCTCACTCCGACATAACTCGAAATAGCCGCTATTATCAGTACCATCACAAAAGCAAAAAGGAGGTTTGGATATGCTACCATGGCTGCATAACTCGGCAGCCTGAATTTAGCCAAGGCAATGACAACGGAGGCCAGTCCAACCCCCATGCCATAACCTGTGAGAGCCGTAAATGTCGCCTGGAATAATATCATATAGATAAGTTCGGATCCCTTGGCTCCGATGGCTTTTAACGCCCCGAATTTTTCAAGGTTCTCAAGTATGAAGGTATAGAAGGTCTGCCCTGAGATTGACAACCCTACGATGAAACTTATTACAGTCATTATCAGCACATTCATGCCCAGTCCTGTCTGGTATTTGTAATAAGTGGAAACCTTCTGGATAAATTCATCCTTTGTGAGGGCTTCATAGCCTAAGGATTTTATCTGCTGTTTGATGTAAGGCACGGCTTCGACGTTCTTTGGTTCTATGAGGACATATGAGATGGTGAACCTCATCGAAGGGATATACTGAACGGCCCTGTTGTATGTGGTATACAGTGTGGGGGTTCCGAACAGAGAGCCGACGCTGACCTGCGCTATGCCGACAATAACTCCCCTGTTGTCGTTTATCTCAAATTCCGTGCCGAGCCCGGGGCTTCCGAGTTTGGGATATTCCGAATCCTTGACTACAATGAATGAATTTTCGGCATAGATGTCTTCGATGTGTCCCTTAAGGAGATAAGGCCTGCCAAAGAGACTGGCATCATCCAGACCTATGACTGTTACGGACTGATAGACGCCGTTCCGAAGTTTTACAAGGCCCCCACCCGAATACAATGGCACTGCATATTTGACTCCGTTGATGCTCCGTGCGGCGTCTAACACATAATCCGGCATTGGGATGCTGTTGGCAGGCGTATTCACCGCAGGGTCCATTACCCATACCTTGGCCCCTATGTTCACAATAGTGGCAGATGCCCTGTGCAGAATGCCGGCAAACATCGATGTCATCATGACCATCAGAAAGACCGCAAATGTTATCCCTACAAGTAACGCGGCAAATTTTCCCTTGTCGTTGACCAACAGCTTGTAAGCGATCTTCAGGATTCCCTTCAACTTAGCTCTCCTGCTTCATGCGCAAGGAAACGGCATCCAATCTCTCAATCATGGCACTTTATATGAAACTGCGCCGATTTCGCCCTGTTTGCGCGGATGGGTTTAGCTCTCCCGATATAACCTCCCACGGCTTTTCTGTTTGCGCCCGATGAACAGAGCATGGAGATAGCAGGCAGAGAAAACGTAGTCACCTTCCCCGATTGCCAGCGCGCGGTTAACGGAGCAACTAGTCCTTTTCTTCCTGTTTCCACCTGGTGGGAAGCTTTATTACGACCATTGTCCCTTTGCCTTCTTCACTTTCAATCGTAATCTTTCCAAGATGCTCCTCTATGATCTGTTTTACCAAAGGCAGGCCCATACCGAACCCCGAGCGTTTAGTGCTGTAAAACACATCGAAGATACTGTCCATATCTTCTTTCTTTATGCCAGAGCCGGTATCAGAAATTGCAATCACAATGTCGTCATTGATTCTAGAAGAGTCCAAAGTTATTCTCCCCCCTTCAGGGGTTGCATCGACTGCATTCTCGATCACATGAAATATTGCGACTCTCAACAGACTTTTTTGCGCATTCACTTTAAGGGGACCGTCGGCAAGATTAGAAACTAAATCTATTTTCTTAGTGACGGCGTCCGTCTCAATAACGGAGACAACGCTTCTGATGATTTCGTTTACATCCTCGTACTTGAACATTGATTTCTTGGTGCGTAGAAAATTTTCAAAGTCTCCAACGATGTTCTGCAATTTCTCACATTCGTCGATGACGCTATTAAGATGCGCAAAGTCCTCCTTCTTACTGAGAACTCTCCTGCAAAGAATCCCGATCATGGCTACAGGATTTCTCACTTTATCGGCTACTGTCAAAGCCATCAAGCTCATTGTCCGCTCTGTTACGATGTTTTCCAATTCTTGATTCAGCTCTGTCAGCTCTGAATTGATGTTTTCAATCACCAGTTTATCTTTTAATAGTTTCATGTGCGCGTCATACGTCTTGATGAAGAAGAGGCTTACCGATCCGAGGAGCACGAAAGTAAGTATGTTGAAGCTGCCACTGATGGGGGCCATATTCTGCCACACCTGAGAGTGTCCGCTTGCAAGCAGGATATGCTGCAGCACATGGCCCGCGAACCTGGATATGGAAAAAATCAAAAAAGCTGAGCTGAGCCATATCATGTAATTCCATAATATGTTTGTTTTATCCCTTCTAGATAGCCTTAAACTTGTGGTCAGGCTCAATAGCGATAAGATGAAAAATGTAACCGCGCCTCCTGTCTCCACAATGAAAATCGGCAACAGCGGCAGAACCGCGGCAGCTCGGCTTTGAGGCCGGTCATCTTCCTTCAGGTGCCGCCTCAAGCCCGTGTAAAAAAAGAGTGCGGCAAAATTTAATAAGATATAATCGAATTTTGCAAAATAGAAAACGTACTCATGGCCATGAAGCACGATGGCTCTTTTAAAGTAGTGCCAACCCTCGAGGCTGCCAATCGTGAGAGACGGATCAAGCCCCTGTTCGGCAATTTGTCCCGCAAACACTACAATGTCCCATATGATGAATAGACTTAGTGAGACAAAAAAATGTCTCCATCTTTTGTCCCTATATAAGAGTTTTTGGGTCATTGCCGCAAGAACGAGAAGGCTGGAGAAAAGGAAATATACGCGTGCCATCTCATTCACAAATGTCGCAGGGTAATCATGCGACACAAAGGCACATGCATTGGAAGGTACCAGGAAGACAAAAAGGGCAACTGCCGCCAGTTTCACTGCCTCATTGTTTCTTACTTTATGTCCCATATATTGCCACTAGGCGAATCTGCACCATTACCTCTTCCAACATTCAAAGCCGGTCAATATACAGGCAACGAAGAGCTCAACCATGTGCACTTGCTGATAGGCGCGCACCCGAACCTCAAACTGTGAGTTTTCGTGACCAACCTCAAGGCGGCACATCACGATTAAAGAGAAAGTTTTGCCCTGAGCAACTTGTAAAGTTTACTGTAAACTGTATTTCTGACATCGCCCCTACTGCATTGCCTCCTTCAGAGGAGCGTCTGTTGAAATTATCAAGCACTACCTCGAAAAAGAGTGGCTCGAGCAATTAACCGCCTTGCAGTCACTTAACCTCTAGGTCTAACAGCTTTAATGCAGCAACTCAGGGTTTCGCTCAAGACCAATGATTGATTTATCGAAAAGGTTCTCTACCCACCTGATTTTTGCTGTGATTTGGAGGCCATCCATCAAGAAGTTTATTGCGCCACCCGCCGTTAACTTGGTCCCATTGAACACCTCAACCTTAAGGCCTTTCCTCGAAAAGTCTACCGACTTTGCTTCAAGTTGCTGTCCATCATAGGTCAATACTATCGCTGTCTCCTTTCTCAAGCGTTCTTCTTGCCTTCTCTCTGATCCGTGTTTACCACTGAATTTACATCCGCAGTAAGGACACGGCATATACGATACTTGGTTAGCGCTGTATGAAGTCTTTGCACACTGAGGACACACAAGTCTAAACATCAGTCACCTTGCCCGAAGTTTATTTAGTATACGGTTGTTCGTGCTAATGTAGCACAAAAGTGATGTCTTATCAAGACCATTCTTGTGTCTTGTCCAGGCAAAGTAGAAATGTCCTATCCTCGGCGAAGTAAAAGTGTCCTTTTCCAGGTTTGAGGATTAATGGGATATACTCCTCTTTGGTTTACTGCAGCGCTCATCTGTCCTTAATGGAGAATCATATAACGGGACAGGAGGGCTTTTATGAACTCCCAGATCTTTTATATCGGTACTTTTCTGGGGCTTCCGTAATTTCTCCATGCTTCAGGGAGCTTTCCTATTTCTGTGGAAACAACCATCCATCGCCTCTTCTCGCGCGCCTTTCTCCGCGATCCCAGAATGCCCTCACAGCTTGATTCCACGCTTTGACAGGTCAGACTGGAATTTGTGTGGGCTGCTTGTTACTATGTTTGGGCATTTGTTCTATAATATCTATAATTATACGTAACCTATTGGCGACAGTACGCAATCTGAAGGATGGGCCCTGTCTGTCGGTCGGTAGTATTGCAGCACCATTCTGACCTCTGCAAAAGTCATTGGTAAAGACAAAGGAGAAGACTCTGAGTTTCACTTCCATATGGACGTAAACTGCTAAAGCGATACGATGGTCTGGACTCCTGTCTCTTGCTTAAGAATTTGTTAAAGAAGTTAGTCTGGAGGGACCCGCTATGATTTCTCTTGAAGTAAACGGCAAGAAGTACAGTGTTGATGTCAACCCGGATGTCCCGCTCCTGTGGGTCATCCGGGAGCACTTGCAGCTCACGGGCACCAAGTTTGGATGCGGCATCGGAATGTGCGGATCTTGCACCGTCCATGTCGATGGTAAGTCAGAGCGCTCCTGTCAGATGCCCGTAGGTCACGCGCAAGGCAGGAAGATTACGACTATCGAGGGACTGCCGAAAGATCACCCCGTAAAGAAGGCCTGGATTAAGGAGCAGGTCCCACAGTGCGGCTATTGCCAGTCTGGGCAAATTATGGAGGCCGCATCCCTGCTTTCTCGCAAGCCGAACCCCTCGGACAAGGAAATCATTGAGACTATGGAGGGCAATCTCTGCCGCTGTGGCAGCTATCCGAGAATTAAGCGTGCCATTAAGACCGCAGCGAGAGAGGGGAGGAAGACATGAGCCAATCAATGACACGGCGTGAATTTATGAAGCTGGCCGCAGGTGGCACCGGTCTGACTATAGCAGTCGCCATGACGCCATTCGGCGACAGATTGCTGGCGGCCGCTGAAGTCACCAGAGAGGTCATCTTTAAACCCAATGTCTGGTTGCGGGTAGCGCCTGACAATACAGTGACAATAGTGATTAACAAGTCCGAGATGGGCCAGGGTATCTATACGTCGCTGCCGATGATTGTCGCAGACGAACTGGACGCCGACTGGAATCAGCTGAAAATTCTGTCTGCTCCGGCGGGTGATGACTATAAAGACCCTGTATGGGGCATGCAGGGAACGGGAGGGAGCACGAGCGTCCGTCATATGCATGACACGCTGAGAAAGGCTGGTGCCGCCGCTCGGGAAATGATTGTCGCCGCTGCTGCCAACACGTGGGGCATTAGCGTTAGCGAGTGTGATACAGCCCCAGGCCTTGTAAAGAACAAAAAAACGGGAGAGACCCTGACCTTCGGACAACTCAGTCTGAAGGCAGCTGAATTTAGTGTCCCGCAGAACCCCACTCTTAAGACGGGTGCTGAGCTACGCTATATCGGCAAGTCAATGGCGCGTCTTGATATACCAGACAAGGTGAACGGCGCAGCGGCTTTCGGCATTGACACCTTTGTCCAGGGCATGCTCTATGCAGCCATAGACCGGCCACCTGCATATGGCGCTAAGCCAATTTCGTACAACAAAGAGGCGCCAACGAAGATAAAGGGCGTGCGGGAGATAGTGAATATCGACAGTGGTATTGCGGTGTGTGCTGATACCATCGATACGGCGTGGAGCGGGAGGAAGGCCCTTCAAACCAAATGGGAGGAAGGAACACACCCCGAACTCAATACCGGGATGCTTGAACGCGAGTTTCTCGCCAATCTGACAAAACAGGGAGTACAGGCCAGAAAGGACGGAGACGTGGCGGCGGCTATTGAAAAAGCTGCCAAGACGGTCGAAGCGACATACCTCCTGCCATACCTCGCACATATGACCATGGAACCAATGAACTGCACTGCTTACGTCCGGAAGGATGGCTGTGATGTCTGGATCCCCACGCAGAACCAAACAGGAGTGCAACAGACAGCAGCCAAGATTTCTGGATTGAGGCCAGACCAGGTCAGTGTCCACACCACATATCTCGGCGGGGGGTTTGGAAGACGCTTCGAGGTCGATGTCGCCATTGAGGCCCTTCAACTCTCGAAGGCAACCGGCAAGCCGGTGAAACTGGTCTGGACTAGGCAAGAGGACATGCAGAACGACTTCTATCGCCCAATGAATGCCTGCAAGATCCGTGGCGCGCTTAATGACAGTGGCTCTATTACTGCCTGGTACCACAAAATCGTTTGCCCTTCTATTTTTGCCCGTGTCATGCCAATGAGGATGAAAGGTGAGATTGACCCGGCGGCTGTGGAGGGGATAGAAAACATGGAATATGAGATCCCAAATGTCGAAGTCGAATATGTGAGGTTGCAGAATCCTGTCCCCGTTGGCTTCTGGCGTTCGGTGGGGAGCTCTCACAATGCCTTTACTGTCGAGAGTTTTATTGATGAGCTCGCGCATCAAGCTCTCAGGGACCCTCTCGAGTTCCGTTTGGCGCACCTGAAGAATCATCCGAGGGCCAGGAGAGTCCTTGAAGTGGCGGCCGAGAAAGCGGGATGGGGCAAACCCCTTGAAAGGGGACAGTCCCTGGGGATTGCCTACCACTTCTCATTTGGGAGCTACGTTGCCGAGGTTGCAGAGGTCTCGGTTGACAAAGACTTCGGGAAAGTCAAAGTTCACAGGGTGGTCTGTGCAGTTGACTGCGGCAATGTCATAAATCCTGATACGGTGGCTGCCCAGATGGAGAGCGGCATTATCATGGGTCTGAGCGCGGCCCTGAAGGAGGGCATAGCCTTTGCGAAGGGTGGCGTGGAAACGGAGAACTATCACAACCAAGACATACTGAGGATATCCGAGGCGCCGGATATTGACGTACATGTTGTGATAAGCAAAGAAAATCTGGGCGGGATCGGTGAACCCGGGCTGCCGCCGATTGCACCGGCTGTCGGCAACGCCGTATTCGGCGCTACAGGAGTCCGGCTGCGTCGTCTTCCCATGAAGCCACAGATGATTCTGGAAGCTTTGTAGAAAGTGTAGCGCAGACAATTGGAGGCTTCATGGTCTTCCGCGACAGAGAATATTTGCTTTGCGCGGGCAGGCCTTGCGGTTCTTGAAGAGACCTTGACTTAAGATGAAACGGGATTGGGAGACGTCGACGAAAATTGAGTTTTTTGGCAAGAAAAGGCATCATTTGAGGTCAGAAAATAGGGGATATGGACATCTTCGAAGAACTCGTGAGACTTAAGAAGGAAGGGAGGCCCTGTGCTATCGCCACGATCGTGCAGTCTCTTGGCTCATCTCCGCAAAAGGAAGGGGCCAAGATGCTTGTCAAGGATGATGGTTCAATCGCCGGGACTCTTGGTGGGGGATGCATCGAGGCAGAAGTGATCCAGTTATGCCTTTTGGCGATCCAGGGTGGCTCTCCTCAAACCGTTCCGTTTAATCTGACAGAGAAGCACAGCGGACTCATATGCGGAGGAAGAATTCTCGTTTTCATAGAACCGATACTCCCCAACCCACATCTGGTCATTATTGGCGCTGGTCATGTTGGAAAGGCCCTCTGCTCTGTCGCAAACCTTTCAGGTTTTCGTGTTACGGTCGTCGACGATCGGGAGGAATTCGCAAACGGGGACAATCTGCCCCATGCGACTGATATTGTTTTGAATGATTTAGGGGATGCCTTTAACGGTATCATGCCGCATCGAGACTCGTATATTGTCATCGCCACCAGGGGCCACAATCACGACCTCGATGCCCTTAAGGCGGCGCTGAAGACGGAGGCCCGATATGTAGGTCTTGTGGGAAGCAAGAGGAAGAGGGCTGTCCTTTTCCAGTTTCTTAAGGAGGCGGGATTCTCTGAGGATCAAATCGGCAGGGTCATCATCCCTGCCGGGCTCTCGATAGGATCGGTGACGCCCGAGGAGATAGCGATCAGCATCATGGCGCAGATCATAGAGCAGAGGAGAAAAAATGCATCATCAGGTCTCGGCCATCCTTCTGGCTGCAGGTTCATCGATAAGAATGGGGCGGCTAAAACAGCTTCTCCCTCTTGACGGCAAACCCCTCATCAGACATTGTATCGACAGTATAATCGCGGCTGGGATAGGAGATGTAGTCGTAGTCCTCGGTATCGGCGATGAGTTGTCAAAGGTGCTCGATGGCTTACCTGTGCGAATCGCCTTCAACAAGAAGTCAAAAACCGATATGGCTGAATCAGTCAGGAGCGGTCTTTGCGCTATAGATCACATTTCATCCGGAGTCATGGTCAGCCTGTCAGATCATCCTTTGGTCTCGGCAGAGACATTCAAAAGTCTTATTGATCGGCATTTTGAAGATCCCGGTAAAATCATTGTTCCACTATATGACAAGAGGAAAGGACACCCCGTTCTGTTCCCGCGAAATATTATTACAGAAATCTTTGCCAGCACCACATTGAGGGATATCGTCAACAAATATCCCGACAGAACTCAATTGTTTGAGGTCCATGATGAAGGGGTGATTACCGACATCGATACGATAGGAGACTATGAAAGAGCGGTCAAAAAATATGCTGCCTTCTCTTGAGCCTTCTCGTATATGCTTTAACAGATCCTACGAAAGATAACTAACTATTCCTAAAAAAAGAAGTCTTCACTGTTCGTTAGAGAATGCATCTGTGCCAATGTCATCCGCTATGTTCACTCAAAAAGTGAGGTGGATATAAGCAAACCCCTAGCGCAAAGACTATCACGGTACTTTCAGAATTTGCACTGTCAGAGTTAATATTTACGCCTTTTTTTTGGTCGGAAACGTGTGAGACTGATCCTGTGCCCCCTGTCAAGAAAGCCCGATCGTCTTACCCCTTCATTCTATTCAACACTTCTCTTGACGCCACGACACCCGAAATAGAAGCCTGGACCAGTCCACGTGACACGCCGGCACCGTCGCCCACCGCAAAAAGATTCTTTATTTCTGTCTCGAGGCTCGATGTCAGCTTCATCTTAACAGAATAAAACTTCACCTCCACACAATAAAGAAGAGTATCTCCCGAATTCACTCCTGGTGCAATGTTGTCAAGAGCTTCGAGCATTTCAGTGACATTATGGAGATGCCGGTAAGGCAAGACAAAGCTCACGTCCCCCGGCGTGGCGTCTTCAAGAGTGGGTCGCACCGATCCCTCTGCAATACGCTCGAGTGTTGACCTCCTACCCATTTTAAGGTCACCCAGCCGCTGAATGATCACGCCTCCGCCAAGAAGATTCGCAAGACCGGCAATGTGTTTACCGTATGATAGTGGATCGTCAAACGGTTTAGTAAAGTCGGTACTTACGAGAATCGCAAAGTTCGTGTTTTCCGTCTTGCGGTTCTTGTAGCTGTGACCGTTGACACTACAGACACCCTCGCTGAATTCCTTTACCACCTCACCATGTGGGTTCATGCAAAATGTCCTGACTCGGTCACGAAACCTTTTTGAGAAGTAGACGAACTTTCCCTCATAGGCCACATCCGCGATCTCCTTCATGATGCCCGCGGGAAGTTCAACCCGCACCCCGATGTCCACGGGATTTTTCTGAAGCGAGAGACTGAGGCGCTTTGCCTCAGCCGAAAGCCAAGTCGACCCTTCCCTGCCCACGGCGGCAATCACCACCGGGGCAATAAAGTGCGCACCATCGCGCGTCCTCACCCCAGTAACTGTTCCTTTGTTGACAGTAATCTCCTCCACAGGCGTGTCAAATGCCATATCTACTCTTCCAGTGAGGTTTTCTCTGATTTTCTTCAAAACCTCTTTACAGAGATCCGTCCCTATGTGTCTGATCCGCGCCGGTATCAAATCAAGATTGTATCCGGCAGATCTCTTCTTAAGTCGTGAGAGTGCTTCCGCATCGTCCCCGTAAACCGCCCCTCCGGCGCCAAAAGAACAATAGACAGAGTCGATATAATCGATCAGGGTCATGATGTCTTGCCCCGACAAGTAATCCTTGAGCCATCCACCGAATTCAGAAGTGAGGGTCAGCTTGCCGTCACTGTATGCGCCGGCGCCTCCCCACCCGCTGAGAATACCGCACAGATCGCACTGCGTGCAGGGAACGCTGGACTCTGCCATTGGACAGGCCCTCTCATGGAGATCGTTGCCCTTCTCAACCATCAGGATTCTAAGACGAGACTTTTTGGCTAACTCCAGAGCCGCGAAAATACCGGCGGGCCCAGTGCCAATGATGATAACATCGTAAGAGTAAGTCATAATCTAATATTATCACTTTTGATATACTAGATAGAAGTCATGATTGCAATCTATGAAATGTGGCCAAATGGCTCACTTACCTCCTTCAGGAGTGCCTGTCATAAGGTAGTGCGCTATCTTTGTTTTCGGCCCGAGCGGGGATCGGCGAAAGAGGACGCGTTTAACTTACTCTCTTTCCCTGTGGAGTTGCGTGTTGACTCATAGAGTATGTCCGTGGTGGATAGGTTACCTCTTGGTTAGCCCGTTGAGACGACTTCTTCATGACCCGGAAGAAATCATGAGACCGCATATCCGAGCCGGCGTGAACACCCTGGATATTGGTTGCGGCATGGGATTTTTTTCTTTAGCGATGGCCAGGCTGGTCGGCGACACAGGCAAAGTGGTTTGTGTTGATTTGCAGTCGCGCATGATCGAAGGCCTGATAAGGAGATCCAAGAAGGCTGGACTGTCACAGATAATCGATACTCGCTTATGCCGAAAGGACTCTCTCGGCGTGGATGATCTTGCTGACAAAATAGATTTCGCTTTGGCTTTCGCCATAGCTCACGAGGTCCCTGATAAGGAACGTTTGCTGGCTGAGATTTGCCTTACATTGAAACAGAGTGGTAGACTTTTGATTGCCGAACCGAGAGCCCATGTGTCCAGGGAGGACTTTGACCAGACCATCTCCCTCGCCGAAAGAGCGGGATTCCAAGTCGTCGATCATCTGGCAATACGGCGAAGTTATGCCACTTTGTTAGGCAAGCGGCCCCACTAAAGAATAGGTCCTCATAATGGAATTATTTAATATAATCGCTATTTTGGTTACGCTCTCAGCCATTTTCGGCTACGTGAACCATCGTTTCCTGAGGATGCCTACCACTATTGGTCTGATGTTCATATCCATCCTGATGTCCTTATGTCTAGTTGCAATAGGCCATCTCGGCTTGGGTATTGAAAAACATTGGATGGGCTTGATGCAGCGGATTGACTTCAATAAGACATTGATGGTCGGCATGCTCAGTTTCTTGCTTTTTGCGGGTGCGCTGCATGTGGACGTAGCCGAATTATTCAGGAAGAAGTGGGAAGTCGGCATTTACGCAACCGTGGGGATCCTCATTTCCACTGTTATAGTAGGTGGGATTATTTATTTCGTTTTAGAGTTTTTGGGGCTTCAAATAAAATTCATATTTTGTCTTTTATTCGGTGCGCTTATATCTCCTACTGATCCCATCGCCGTGATAGGCATGCTCAGAAAAGCTAATGCCCCAAAAAGCCTCGAAGTGCGTATCGCGGCGGAATCTCTGTTCAATGACGGCGTCGGCGTGGTGGTTTTTGTTGTCTTACTGGGGATGGCAACGGGCGAAAATGAGATATCGTACGGAAAAGCGCTGCTGCTCTTTGCTGAAGAGGCCTTCGGAGGAGCCGCGCTCGGTCTGTGCTTGGGGTGGTCGGCATACAAAATCCTCAAGAGTATAGACAATTACCAGGTGGAGATACTGGTCACCTTGTCATTGGTGACTGGTATGTATGCACTCGCATCCGCAATCAATACGTCTGGGCCGATAGCGATTGTAGTGGCTGGTATGTTAATCGGTAACCGTGGACGGAAAGTGGCGATGTCTCAGAAGACCAGGCAAAACCTCGACATGTTCTGGGAATTGCTAGATGAGATTCTCAATTCCGTGCTGTTTGTGTTAATCGGCCTTGAGCTGCTGGTGGTTCAGCTTGCCGGACGCTATCTGATAGCGGCGTTGATCGCTATCCCCCTGGTCCTGTTTTCTCGATATGTTTCCATAGGGTTACCCCTTCGCCTGTTGACGCTCAATAAAGACTTCAGTTATCGGACGCTCAACATAATGACCTGGGGCGGTCTGCGCGGTGGCATAGCGGTGGCTCTTGCGCTTTCGCTTCCGAGCGGCTTCGAAAGAGATGTTATCATTACCATGACTTATGTGGTGGTAGTATTTTCTATCCTTGTGCAGGGGCTCACATTTAGATATTTACTCAAAGCTTAGCACATCTCTCCGGTGTGCATCCCTTGAGTTGTCCTTATTTTGGTTTCACACAAATTCTTCAGGGCTGACGCTTTATAGAAAGGCTAACCTCTTCTCGGGTCTTACATACGCCTTATCTTTGGCCTTCTTCGATGGCTTGCATCTGTCCATCTCATCTCATCTCATCGCTTCCCCTCCCCATGGTGTGACAAAACTCTCATGGGTCAAGCTGGATCTTTATTCCTCCCATGGCTTTGTTCATCGGCAGCAAAGGCTTTTGCCATCTGAACGATAGAAAAAATCTATCTGATTATTGTGCCCAGTTTGACCGCATGTCTCACAGCCATTGCCTTGCTAACTTTAGCCTGCCTTCCGCAGTTTATCCCTAATTTAGATTCAAAAGAAAGGATAACCACCGTCTGACCGTGCGTCATTGCTTGATAGTGGAGCGGTCTGCGACGCAAGAGCCCATGTAGTGCCGACTACCC
>JBKQMP010000084.1:0-18912 GCA_052146665.1 Dissulfurispiraceae bacterium | reverse complement strand
CCTTAGTTGGGTATGCCCTGAATTTGACTCCGCTTGCCATGATCTATACCCTATGATGTAGTTAACTGCATCAAAAATCAAGTCATTAAATCCAAACAACCTTAATGTTTGGCGGTCTAGGCTGCATTCCCCCTCCTGGCCTGCGGCCTAGCAGCGGGCATGCGCAGCCATCAGTTCAAAAGATGAATTGCCTAAAGGATAGTCGTTTCTTGCTGACGCCTATTTCCCAAGTGCTTTCTTTATCCCCTTAGCTGCCTGCTTTATTCTGTGTTCATTCTCTACGAGTGCAAATCTCACGAATGAATCGCCGTCTTCCCCGAACCCGATACCGGGTGAGACTGCAACCTTAGCTTCGGCTATCAGGTACTTGCAAAAGTCAAGAGAGCCCATCTTTTTAAAAGAGTCTGGAATTTCTGCCCAGACGAACATTGTTGCCTTTGGCGGTTCTACATGCCATCCTGCCTTATCCAATCCGCTTACGAGTATATTTCTGCGGGATTCATACGTTTTTCTTATATCTTCAACGCACTGCTGAGGACCTCTAAGCGCCACAATGCCCGCAATCTGTATAGGCTGAAACATACCATAGTCGAGATAGCTCTTTATTTTGATAAGTGCACCTACCAACTCTCTGTTGCCCACGCAGAAACCGATCCTCCAACCAGCCATGGAGTAACTTTTTGTTAAAGAAAAAAACTCCACGCCAACATCTTTTGCCCCAGGCACCTGGAGAAAGCTTGGTGCCCTGTAATCATCAAATACAAGGTCTGCATAAGCAAAATCGTGAATCACAATGATATTGTTCTCCTTCGCAAAATCCACCACTTTTGTGAAGAACTCAAGTCCATCGACTACCGCAGTCGTGGGATTATGCGGAAAGTTGATAATCAGCATCTTCGGCCTGGGCCAAGTTTTTCTGAAGGCACGCTCCATGTCCGCAAAGAAATCAATGCCCGGTCCGATTGGGATACTTGTTACCTCACCGCCAGCGATGATAACGCCATAAGGATGAATTGGATAAGCCGGCGCAGGGGTCATCACGACATCACCGGGCTGAATCGTTGCCAGTACGAGGTGTGACAGGCCCTCCTTGGACCCTATGGAGACAACTGCCTCTGTCTCGGGGTCTATATCCACATCAAACCTTCTTTTGTACCACTCAGAAATTGCCATTCTCAACTGAGTTATTCCTTTCGAAGCAGAATAGCGGTGATTCTTTGGGTTCTTGGCGGCTTCACAGAGCTTGTCGACAATATGATTTGGAGTAGGCATGTCAGGATTTCCCATCCCAAGGTCGATGATATCCTCGCCCTTTCTCCTGTATTCCATCTTCAGCTGGTTGACGATGGCAAATACATAAGGTGGCAAGCGCTTGATCCTGTTGAACTCAAACATCATAATTCCTCCTGAAAAAGTTTACCTTACCGCGCACTGCTTAGAGAGTGAAGCACGTATTTCGATATCTGTCTTCTCAAAGAAAAATCGTCAGTGCCTATCTTTTTGAGTTGTATATTTCCTCCGCGTTCATAGAGCTCCTAACCAATGGTCCGCAGGCCACATTGTCGAACCCCAACTCAAGTGCCACATTTTTCAGATCTTCAAAGAATGCCGGTTGTTTGTATTCTACAACAGGCACGTTCTTTTTTGAAGGCCTCAGGTACTGACCTGCGGTGAGGAGATTACACCCGACTTTTCGGAGGTCCTTCAATAGTGAGATGACTTCTTCTTTAGTCTCCCCGAATCCAAGCATGAATCCTGATTTAGTCTTTATATGAGGTGCCAAGGTCTTCGCATTTCTCAAGACACTTAAGGACTGTTCATAATCTGCCTGGGGTCTCACCTTAGAAAAAAGACTTCTTACTGTTTCAATATTATGGTTCAATACATCTGGCCTCGACTGAAGGACGGCCTTCAGGGCCTCTATGTTGCCCTGAAAATCGGGTATGAGGATCTCCACTTTTGTTTCCGGCATCCGGCATTTTACAGCCCTTACCGTTGCTGCAAAATGCGAGGCGCCTCCATCTGGCAGGTCGTCTCTGGTGACAGAGGTAATGACGACATAGCGCAGCCCCATTGCTTTCGAAGCCTCTGCTACCCGCACAGGCTCCTCATGGTGAGGATCGGAGGGGAGACCCTTCTTTACCGAGCAGAAACTGCATTGCCGGGTGCAGGTATCTCCCAATATCATGAATGTTGCGGTCGGCTTGGAAAAACAGAAGCCCCTGTTAGGACATCTCGCCTCTTCACACACAGTAATGAGCCTCTGAGTCCTCAGCAGATTCAATGTCGCGTGAGGGTCCGATTTAAACCCAGGGGTTCCTTGAGACGCCCATTTCGTTTCAGTTTTAATCCAATCTGGCAATCGCATAACGCAATCATAAGATAAAGCAAATCGCAGGCAATATACAAGGATTGATGAGTTTATTATAGAAGGGCCCTGTGCAGTCTAGAGTATCACTACGTTAAAAGCTTTGGAGCCACGATCTATTTCGACTATGTCAAATGTCAATATCTGCCCTTGCGCGAGTGTCTTGAAATCATCGCCCATGATTGTAAGGTAAAAGACATGAGACCCGTCATTTTGCTCGACAAAAGATGCCCCTTGGCGTCATTAAACCACTTCACCTTGCCATCAAAAGACATAACCGATGGGAACTCCTCTTGCCCTGAATACAGATTGCTAAATGCCGAAAGAGCTTTGCAACAGATTTTTGCGCCACAAAATAAGAAATTTGTCAAAGAAATTATTGTGACCCTTTAGCCTCTTCCCAGAAGGCATCAAGCTCTTCAATGGCCATGTCCGAAAGCCTTTTGCCCCTTGATGAGGCCTTCATTTCGATATAATGGAAGCGGGCCATAAATTTTCTGATTGTCTTTCTAAGAGCGTCTTCTGGATCGACGCCTACAAATCGCGAAATATTGACAAGCGTAAAGAACAGATCCCCGAATTCTTCCTCTATATTTTCGGGCGCTTCATTTTGGATGGCTTTTTTGAACTCTGCAATCTCTTCATCAAGCTTTACCATGACATCATCGATTCTCTCCCAATCGAATCCAACCCTTGCAGCCCTTGACTGAATCCTGTGTGCCTTGAGAAGGGCCGGCAACTCTTTTGGAACCCCTTCGAGGATGGATTCTCTGTTCTTCCCTTCTTCCCTTTTTCTCTCCTCCCATTGCTTTATTACCTCCTGTGCTGTTTCAAACTCTGCATCTGCGAAAACATGTGGGTGTCTTCCCACCATCTTGCTGATGATTTTCGCTATGACATCCTCTACGCTGAATTCCCCTCGTTCCTCCGCAATCTGACATTGAAAAACAATCTGGAACAACAGGTCGCCCAGCTCTTCTTTTATTTCGGCCGGGTCGTCCTTGTCCAGCGCCTCCAGCACCTCATATGACTCTTCCATGAGATATTTCTTGAGGGACTCTCGTGTCTGCTCACGGTCCCAGGGGCAGCCGTTCACCGAGCGAAGTCTCGCCATTACATCCAGCAGTTCCTCAAATTTACTCATTTTTCCCTTACTATCAAAGAGTGCAGAAGAAGCATCGCATATTTAAGATCAGACTATGAGGTAATCTGACCATGAGATTCTTGCTCTGACAGTTCTATTTAAATTAATTCATCATTCTCGACTGAGGCCAGTCATGCACCCGTCAATATTTCGAGTATTTCTCTATACCGAGCTGCGGTCTTGAGAACTATCACATCCGGGAGCCTCGGACCCGGGGGCTTCATATCCCAGTTTAAGGTAAGGAGGTAGTCCCGCACTATCTGCTTATCAAAACTTTCCTGCCCTTTTCCTGGCTGATAACTCTTTACAGACCAGAATCTCGAGGAATCAGGAGTGAGAAGCTCATCAATTAATAACACCTCGCCATTGTGAATGCCGAACTCCATTTTTGTATCAGCAATGATAATCCCTCTCTTTTCAGCTATAGCACTCGCCTTTTTATAAATTGTGAGGCTTGTGTCTCTTAGCTTGGCGGCAAGATCGTTCCCGACTATCTTTTTCGTCTCCTCGACGTTTATGTTGATATCGTGTCCCTGCTCTGCCTTGGTGCTCGGGGTAAAGATGGGCTCATCAAGCCGTGAGGACTCCAGTAGCCCTCCCGGAAGGCTGATAGTGCAAACAGTCCCTCTTTCCCTGTATTCCTTCCATCCGGAGCCAGACAGATACCCTCTCACAATGCATTCGACAGGCAGCGGTGCCG
This sequence comes from Dissulfurispiraceae bacterium, assembly GCA_052146665.1. Taxonomy (GTDB): domain Bacteria; phylum Nitrospirota; class Thermodesulfovibrionia; order Thermodesulfovibrionales; family Dissulfurispiraceae; genus JBKQMP01. The sequence goes on along the minus strand of JBKQMP010000084.1, from coordinate 14,700 downwards.
CCTTTTTCACGAGCATGCTCCTGCCTTCGAGCACATCTCTGAACTTGTGGAGCTTTTCAGGATAGTGATCCACCTCTGTCGCAAGAACGTGGTGAGTAATTATGTCTCTGACTTGTGCGAACCAGTAAATAGATATTTGAGTCAAGACTTTTCCTTTATCAGGAATGCCATTTGGCAGGACCACATCAAAAGCAGAAATTCTGTCGGTCGCGACGATCAGCAGACAGTCGTCCAACTCATACACGTCTCTCACTTTACCGCGTCGCAAGAGTTTAATGTCCCTAAGATTTGTCTCCATCAAGATGTCTGACATAGCGGCCTCCTGGGATGATTCTTGCTCACTATGGGGAGAGCTCTCATCTTTTTTTTCTTAACTCTTCTGATTTCTTCAGAAGCATTTGCGCTGTTTCTTTTCTCATCGTCTCGAGTTTTTGGCCTATCTCGGGATACTTTATCGAAAGGATGGCGCATGCCAGGTATGCGGCATTTTTCGCTCCATCGATTGCGACCGTTGCGACGGGGACTCCAGGCGGCATTTGCACGGTCGAGAGCAGAGAGTCAAGGCCGTTCAACGTTCCAGACTTTATCGGAACACCTATCACCGGCAATATAGTGTTGGCGGCCACCATGCCTGCAAGATGAGCGGCCATACCCGCTCCGGCAATCAGTACTTCAATACCCCGTCCTTGCGCGCTCCTCGCATAGTCCACAGTTTTTTCCGGCAGCCTGTGAGCGGAGCTAATATCCATCTCAAAGGGGATACCCATTTGACTTAATACGTCTGCGGCTATCTCCATTACGGAGAGGTCACTCTCACTTCCCACAAGGATACCAACGAGTGCCTTAGTCATGATTTCCCTCCTCACCTTTTTAAATCGCTTCAAGCCAATGAACGGCATGCGTCGAGCTAGCGATATCAGGGTACTTTAATGCTAAATATCCCACCCAGTTCACCTCTTCATTCCGAGAGGCGTTACAAACGGAGTCGACATCACAAGGCCGCCTGCTTTTTCAACACCAACTTCACGGTGGTGGTGGAGATTCTTTTTCGCGTGCGCCTTTGTAATGGATTCACCATCCACCAAAGCTTAATACAGAGCCGCGCAAGAAACAATTGGAGTGAGAGCTGCCAAAGAGGTCCAAGCGCTTAAAAAGAACGCATTTGCGAAACAAATGTCCTCGGCGTCTTACTCTGGACTTATCCCCTGAGCCTCATTGATTCAAGCCGAGCAATTCTCTCTTCGATCGGTGGATGCGTACTGAAAAGTTTGACTAATCCACCGCCTGAGAGGGGATTGACGATAAACATATGGGATGTTGCCGGGTTAGCATCCATCGGGATCTTCTGCGATGCTATCTCCAGTTTTTTCAATGCACTTGCCAGGTGCATAGGATTCCCTTCGATCTGCGCCCCCCCTTCATCAGCACCATACTCTCTTGAACGCGATATCGCCATTTGCACCAGCATCGCAGCAATTGGGCCAACGATCATCATTAAAATGGCCGCCACCGGATTACCCCCTTCGCCCTCATCATCCCTATGACCGCCAAATATCATTGACCACTGAGCCATTTGTGCGAGATAGCTTATGGCACCTGCGATTGAAGCTGCAATGGTGCTCACGAGGATGTCCCTGTGCTTGACGTGCGAAAGTTCATGTCCTATGACACCTGCAAGCTCCTCCCTTGAAAGTATTTTCATTATGCCGGAAGTAACGGCAACCGCGGCGTGGTTCGGATTCCTCCCGGTGGCAAATGCGTTCGGTTGGTCTTGATTAATCATATAGACTCTGGGCATTGGAAGTTCTGCCCGTTGAGCAAGTCTGCGCACAATACCATATAATTCTGGGGCTTCGGCCTCGGTGACCTCCTGAGCCCGATACATCTTGAGCACTATCTTATCACTGAACCAATAGCTGATGAAATTCATGCCGAAGGCTATGATAAGCGCAAACGTCATGCCTGTTTTCCCCCCTAGAATGCCCCCTATAGCAACAAGCATCAGGGTAAGTGTCACCATGAGCAACATTGTTTTGAACCCATTCATTGTTTGCCTCCTCTGAAGACTTTAATAAAAAGACCTTTACCACTATATCGAACAATTTGCGGTAAAGGTCTCGATTCTCAGTATGTCACATGGCCCATACTGCCGGGCCTTGTGCTGTGCTGATGATATGCACTCATGCAACCACTTTACTGTCTTAATATAACGTATATTAACTAAAGAATCTATGTCAAGAAAATATATCGCCAATGGTGGTTGCGAAAGGGCGGAGTTTACTCTTATCAGAAAGCGCCGTAAGACCCCGTCCTTCAGGCTAGGAGGTGCACAAAGGTGTTGAAACAATTGGTGCAAGGCGCCTTTAACTCTTATATATCAAAAGGTTGGGACTATGGGTGCTCCAGAAGATTATCCTCTGAGCAATCATGCCACAATTCTCCTCATATGGCAATGAGTTATAGCAATCTATCAACACCTTTATATACCGGCTTGTCCTTCAGGGCGGGGATATAAGGCGTAAAGTTAAATGTCTTTTTATATATAATATAATAGTATGGTGATACGCGGAGGATATGTGTTCAGGCTGAAGGATGACCCGGTTCTGATGCGGATTCTTGCGTCTCACGCAGGGATGCCTCGCTTCCTGTGGAACAAGGTTCTTGAGATTAACCTGAGAAGGCTGAAGGACAAGCAGCCCCTGCTCTGGTATCAGGAGATGGCATTCTGGCTTACGGTCTGGAAGCGGAGTAGCGAAATGGAGTTCCTTGCTGAAGTCAATTCTCAGTGCCTGCAGCAGACGTTGAAGCACTTGGACCGTGCCTTCCATGATGCCTTCGATAAGAAGCAGCCTAACAAGCGAATCCCCGCCTGGAAGAAAAGGTCTGATGGCGACTCTTTCTTAGTGCCACAGCACTTTCGGTTTGATGGGAACAGGGTACTCCTGCCAAAGATAGGATGGCTCAGGTTCTACAAGAGCCGGCAGTGGCAAGGGGTTCCTAAGAACATGACCGTTTCCCGGCATGGGGACCGCTGGTTCATTTCCATCCAAACGGAGTTGGAGATCCCGGATCCTGTGCATACATCAACAGGTGAAGTCGGCATCGATATGGGTATCACGAAGTTCGCCACTCTTTCGGATGCAACTTCATATCCACCCTTGAATAGCTTTAGGTCTCTGGAAGAGAAGCTCGCAAAAGGCCAGAGGAAGCTCTCACGTAAAGTTAAGTTCTCCTCGAACTGGAACAAGCAGCTTAAACAGGTGCAACGGACTCACTGCCGCATCGCAGAGGCTCGCAAGGACTACCTTCATAAAATCTCCATGGAAATCAGCAAGAGCCACGCTATGGTTTTCATGGAAGACTTGAGGGTGTCCTGCATGAGCAGGTCGGCACGCGGTACAGTTGACAATCCTGGCACTAACGTTGCCGCCAAGTCCGGCCTCAACAAGGCGATCCTTGATCAGGGCTGGGGGATGTTCCGGGAGATGCTGCAGTACAAACTGGTCGAATGCGGTGGAGTGTTGGTGCTCGTTAATCCAAAGCACACAAGCCAACGCTGTTCCGCATGCGGGCACGTAAGTTCTGAGAGCCGCAGGTCTCAGCGTGTCTTTCAGTGTGTGGCTTGCGGTATGTCAATTGATGCTGATCTAAACGCTGCACTAAACATCCTAGCGGCCGGGCAGGCCGTCTTAGCCTGTGGAGATGGGGGACCACTCCCTTCTGTGAAGCAGGAACCAGCGGGAAAGCGTGAGCTAGTATCGCCCCAAAAGCATTTGGGAATCATTGCTCTTCAGGGCGGTGAGGATGTCAATAATGAGCGAGTGAGCATTATTCCACGTCTATCAACACCGCATTAAGATATCTTTAGAACTCCATAAAATGAAACACACGTGTGTCGTCAATTCTGAGCGTTATGGCAAATCGGATCATAGTTGATCAAGATACAAAAGGGGGGAAAAAAAGTGAAGCAATTTCAGATCGTCATGCTTTGGTAGGGGCGTAGAGGTCAGCTTGATGAGTCCAAAATAAGTTTACTTCATAGGGGTCGTGCTATTTCACATGATTGAAGGTCCTGAGCACCTCCATTCAATCGCTCTCTTTCATGTTGCAAGAACTGACCACGACATCGAATCTCTATGGCTTCAGTCTTTCCTGCAAGGAATTGCCGCTCAGGAATGCATCGAGAAAATACACGTCCCGCTCAATGGACATCGTCCCCAGGTGGGCGACTATCTGTTCATGATCTATTTCCTTAATCTTCAGTGCCGTGCGCTCCTCCTATCTTTTACATACGGGCAACTCTATGGTGAAAGTAGTACCGGCATCCAATTGGCTCTCTACCCTGATATTTCCATTGTGGCTCTTGATAATGCCATAGCTTACAGACATGCCTAGTCCCGTACCGTCAACACCTTTTGTTGTGAAAAATGGATCGAAGATATGGGGCAGACATTCAGCTGATATGCCTTTCCCGGTGTCTGTGAGCTTGATTATTACCATATCCTCCGCGGATTCCTGAAGCGTTTCGATAAAAAGTTTGCCGCCACCCGGCATTGCCTGAATAGCATTTACTATGACATTGATAAACACCTGCTGTATCTGATTAACATCCATCAATACTGCAGGAAGAGCTGGATAAAGGGAGAGATTCAATGCCACGTTTGAAATATCGAGTGTGTTCTGCATGAGCTTCACCGATTTCACAATGGCCTCATTGATATCGGCCAGCTTCATGTTCGCTTCCTTAGGCTTGGAGAAGTCCAGTAACCCCTTTACAACCGCCTCTATTCTCTTCGCCTCGTCCCCTACCATGTCCATCATCTCTATCCGCTCCTCCTGGCTCAGAAAGATGTAATATTCAATGAAGTTTTGAGCTAACATAGAGATATTGTTTAGCGGATTTGTCATCTCGTGAGCAACCCCGGCGGTGAGAATGCCTAAGGAAGCGAGTTTCTTCGACTGCAGGATCTCTTCTCCACGGTGTTTCAACTCCTCGGACATCAGGTTTACGGCCTCAATTACGGAGCCGACTTCGTCATTGGACTTTATATTTTCTATTTTCCTGAAATCCCCTTTCGATATAGAGATAGCAAGCCTCTCGATAGACTGTAGGGGAGCGAGAATTTTCAAAGAGATAAAGCGTCCCACAGCTACAGCCAACGCCAGAACGCATAGGAACGATATATAGAGAAGCTCCTTCGAACTTAGAATAATGCTGCTGACGGTTCTTCTTTCAAACTTCGTGATGTCCTTAAAGAAATCTCTCAGCTTCTGGCCGTCAGTCCTCAGATTCAGCTCTAGCCTGGGGTCTCTCACTTTATTCTCTCTGATCTTGTCAGCAGCCTCAGCATATTTCTTTTGATATATTCTGAGTTGTGCCAATTTGTCTTGACCTATGGCGCGGGAAATATCAGCGCTCGCCGACTCGATCAGATCTTCGTTATCCTTTATCTTCTCGTTGATTTCAGAAAGAGCCGCTCTGTCTTCGTAAAGAAAAAAATTCTTCTCCGATATCCTCATCTCAAGAAATGATGCGTTCAAATCATCGGCTATTTCAACAAATTTCAGCTTTGCAAGGACAAGGTCGATATTATGAATGGAAAAAAAACCTATCAGTAGGATAAAAGCAACATTGAGTATATAGGACATAATAATTTTATTTTTGATCTTCATAGCTGAACGAAACACCTCGGCGTCTCCGCATTCTCTTTTCTCACAGGCCAATACCACAACGCCCCGTCTATGATCATTAGGATTCCGGCCACAGCCAGCAGTGCATCGAAAATCGTAAGGAAACTGAAGCCGAAGTACCTGACAAGTCCGATACCCAGGCTTGCTAGGGTGACCCCCGTGCGGATGAAGGAAAGCCCAGTTCTCGCCTGTGCCACTATTGTCCGATAGCAGGCTGCCACCGTGCGTTGCGCGGCAAGGACATTCCTTTCCCGGGCCAGGTGAATGCGCTCCATATATGCCGGAGATGGGGTGAGAATAGTGGAGTAGGAGAAGAGCATCTCTCCAAGTCGCGCCAGCATTGTTTTTTTGCATGAGGCAGAAGGGGCCTCGTCAATAAAATGAAAATCCTCTAGGAAGGAAATGACCGCTCCGGTCACCTCGACCATGGTATATCGAGTCGGTGGCCTCATTCTTGATTTTCTGATCTCCAGATAGCCTGAAAGGCCCCCAATCGCAACGGACAACCCGGTTGCAAGGATAAGCCAGTAAACGACGGAATGCTCGCCCAAAGGGTGTGTACGCATGAGAGCGTCGGCAAGGACTATCAGGCCAAGCCCCCATCTCATGATGTTGAGTCCCGTCCGACCTTTGGCAAAATCGGTCCTGTAACAGGCAAGCCTTGTCCTCCAATGCGCCATGGTGTTGCGCCAGTAGGCCAGATTCGTCCTCTCTACTCCGACCAAATGTCCTGACGTTGTTTGGGTAAAGTCCTGGATAAACCATTGGATATCCTCGGCGAGGGCTACCATGAAAGTGCACTCATGGTCCGGGAAGACTGCCCCCACTTCTGACAGCACAGCTGGATTGTCCGCCTCATTGACAGCTATGACCACGACATCCTTATCTTTGAATACCGGAAACCAAAGGCTATCGAGCAGCTTCCTAGCATCAAGTCTTTCAAATAGGCATGGAGGGACAGGTATCTTTTCATCGTATTCGATCGCGGGAAGACCGTAATGCGCGGACAGTGCATTGAGTATAATACGGCGCGGTATTCTGTACTGCTGAATTAGTATTTTCTCGAGTTCGACACCACGCACGGTAGCGGCATACTCAGCTGCGCACAGCTCTTCCCTGGAGAGCAGTCCTTGGTTGGCCAAAGGCAGCAGCCTTTCATGTCGGGAGTTTGCGGGATGCTCATTCACCGTGTACATGTCTGAAAAACACCTTCCCCCAAGACCTGACCGGTTTAGAATAATCTGGGCTTGCAATTTCCATTTCTCCGAAACAATATGGAAACTGTTTCCTGATCTTTTCAGCGGGGATATGCCAATAAAGCCCGTCGCTCACCAATATCACTCCTATCGTCAATATTGCAGCTTCCAGTAGGGTCCATGCCATATTTGCGACACCGCCTGCGACGAGCAATCCGATGCCGACAGCTGAAAAATTCATTCCTGTTCTGATAAAGCCCAGGCCAGTTCTGGCGCGGGCCATAGTTGTCCTCAGCCTGGCCATTACATTGCGCCTCTCCGCAAGTAATGTCCTTTCCAAAGCTAGGCCCGTTGTCCCCCAAACACCAGGGGCATGGCTCATCTTGACTGGAGGCGGCACTGTACTGCGGATATCGCACGCAGGCTGCCGGTAAACAGGCGGAAGAATATAATCCCAAATTCCGCGCTTATTCTCCACTTGCATTTGTGTCGCCATGCTTCCTTTACCTGCCCGTCTTCCGGGAATATACCAGTACACGCCTTCCAACATCATAATGACGCCGACAACAATCAGTGAAAGATCGAACATATTCAACTTGCCCGCATAAAAATTTCGAAGCAGGGCGATTCCTACACCGAAAAGAGCGATCCCCGTGCGCGAAAGCGCAAGACCCGTCCGCGCCTTAGACATCAAGGTCCTGTAATATGCCAGGATGGTTCTCTCCTCGGCCAGGTCTGTCCTGTCGATGGCTAAAAACCGTCTTCTCATGACCGGAGACAGATTGATCCAATCCTCACGCATCTCTTCGGCGCCTTCTATCGGCCCAGTTCTCGTGAAAAAATATGCACCTTCAGGGTTCGATACGGTTAAAACTGTCACCCCAGAAGTATTAGAGGAGCTGATTCTGTTCAGGCCCCTTCTGGCGATGCCGCGGACAGGCACATACCATAAGACTCCGTCAACGGCCATGGCGATCCCTGCGATCAGGAGCGCCAGTTCGATCACATTGGAATACCCTATACCGAAGATCTTGTATAGTAGAATGGCGATCGTTATGAAAGACAATCCGGTTCGTAAGAACGCAAGGCCGGTCCGGCCCCTGGCAAGCAGGGTCCGGCAACTCGACAGCATCGAGCGCCTGTTTGCCAGGAATGTCCTGACCTTTGCAAGCTGTGTCCGTCCAGATGAGGACGGAAAACCAGGGTTGACGTCCTGATAGTGTTCTATGATCCTGAGCAGATCCTCGGGCAGGGCAACCCGGAAGTCGATACTTTCGACCCCCAGGGTATTCTTTATTTCTTCAGACAAAGCCGGTGAATCCGGAGAACACGCAATCACTTCCGCCCGGCCATCATGTACCGATAAGGGGAACCACAGGGCTGTCTTAAGTTTTTCAGCGTCTATCATCCTCCTGATGTCGGCTGATGCAGTCAACCCCTCGTTATATTCTACGAAATGGCATCCGTAATATTTCGCGAGGGAACATAGGATCTCATGTTTGGGCGTCCCTATCAATTTCGGGCGTTCTTGGTTGTTGCTATTTGCCGTCATATAATCTCTACCGCTCACTCTTGATTCAGGTCCCATGAACCCAGCTGTTAAGTTTCATTTGGAACCTGTAATAATAATATTTTATAAGGGAAAAGCACTGAACGTATTGATTTCAGTCACGGTAACCATTTAGCCGAACCCTTAAGAATTGAGAGATCAGGCTGTCCTTCAATGAAGGACAGAAAGGGGAAGCTCAGGCTGCAGGGGGTGAAAGACCGGAAGATAAAAAATAAAATCCATTAGACGGAGTCCCATCACTCATGAATTCGGACGGAGACGGCGAAGCCGATACGATGATCAAATGACTTTGTTCCGCCACAGACAGGTTATTCAACAGCGTCAATTTCGCAATCTTGTCCTCTGGTATTATTGTGCGGGATTTGCGTACAATGATCGTTGACCCCGATCGGTCCTCCTTACTGTCCTTATGGATGAAGTTAAAACAGATAACCTTCTCAAATATTATATGCAGGCCCTTTGAAGAACAAGCGGTTTTGCTATCCAGCGAAAGAATTCCAGCATAAGCGTTGCCAGTTCTTGGGAACATCAGGGGGGACAGCACATACCCAACGAATACAGCAATGAAAAGGAGCCTGACTATATTTTTTCTCTTCAATGTCATCGAATTTCCATTGATTTTTCTATTAAAACCGATAAATGAGGTCGTTGTCAACATTAGTGGATGCCTCATCAAGATTCTAGTCAAAGGCGAAATGTCGAATCGAAAAAAATTACGTCTGGATAATCATCAATGAGAGCTGCACACATAGACACACGACATCCTTCGTAGGAAGACGCAATGGCATTAGGGAATAAGGAGGACCTGGCTGCTATGCGGGTTATAGCCCTGTGTGATCAGAAGTCCGGAAGGAAGCGAAAGGGATTCATACTTGGAAAGTTTGTGGCGCCAGCGGGGTAAGATCGTGCGCACTGGGCATGCCCTTGATGAGGCAATGCCGGAAGCAATTGCATCGCAAGAAAAATATGTTGGGGCGTCATGTGAATCAATCAACAACAGGGAAGAGCAGAGCCTTTTGGGATCAAGGAGTAGGGGCAGCTTTTTCTGCGCTCCCTTAGACCATGGATTTTTCATCATGGGCATCTTGTCGCGGCGCACATAAACATTGTTCGCATCCTGGGAAAGCATTGTGTAAATGAGACAGATGAGGTATCTTGTAAAAAGCTCCTGAACATTGGCGAGGCCACTATTAATCGTCTTCTTATGTTAAAAAGGAAGCAACACAATCTCAAGTGCCCTCCCACACTCATCCGGGTATATTTCTTAGGCCCCGCATTCTAACGCATGGCTCGAGGACTTTAGCATGTCCGGTTATCTCGCCCTGACCCCGGTCCATGCTTCAACATCCTAAGCCGCGCGGAGAGCCTGAAGGATCTCCCGCATGTGGTCGATGTGAAAACCTACGTGATATTCCGCAATGGCTTGAATCCACGTTGCAAGGGTCGGATATTCGCCCAATGGAGTATCCTTTAGAAGGGGGATATGGGCCTTCCGAGCGAGTTGCTGATCTGTCAGAAGGGCTGTGAGGTCTGCAATCTGACCATATTCACCGTCTAACTCCGCAAGCAATTGAACCATTGTCATACTCGCTCTTTTCTCAGTATAAAAAGGATTCTCAGGATCGATGTCCAAGCGAGGAGTATCCTGATCCAGAAATGCCCTGACAGACGCAATGAAACCTTTGCCTTCTGGACCACAAAGGTGCGATAGGATTTGCTTGGGCGTCCAACGTCCATCGGGCGCACGGGATGCAGTGCCCTCGTCGATTCCCTTGCAAAGGTCCTTAAGCTCACCTGTTTTTTCTTGAATAAGCTTTACTAAGCGCGCTGCTTCTTCGGTCGGCATTTCTCCTTACCTCCTCCGGCGTAGCAATGACGGATTGTTTACTATTATATCACGTAAAAATCTTCATCGCCATCGAATCTTCCCTTTTTGAAGGACAGAGAGTTATTATCCATTGACCCATGGCAGTGATCTCCTAGGCGATACTTAATTTACCCATACGGTTACTGTAAACGTCTTGCTTTGCTGTGATGAAATGACATCCATACTGGGCTAGCGCCCGGTTCTCAAATCAATCAAAGAAAGAACTGTGAAACTGCTCCCCTGTCTGGGACGCTATCTGTCTACAGGCCATGCTCCGGACCGTCACCCACTGACGCTCCATTGTCTATTTGGCAATGCCGGATCAGCATTGATTTAATGGCATCACTATTGACAGTTCCTCACTTCACACCATATTCTGATAAGTATACATTCAGCAAGAAGAAGTTGAAGGAGACCATATGGAAAAAATATTTCGAACAATCAAACATGAAGTACTTGAACTTATCCCCCCGACAATTTTTTTCTTTTTCTCTTTTTGTCTTCTGATTTTGACTCAGAATCTGATCTCTAGACAGTATGGGATCCCGCTTACAAGTTTTGTTAACGCTGTCATCGGTGCTCTCATTGTTGGGAAAGTTGTGCTCATCGTCGATCACTTTTCATTTGTGAATAAGTTTCCGCAAAAACCCTTGCTATATAATGTAGTTTGGAAAACTCTCATTTATGTATTAGGGGCATTGGCCGTTCGCTATGTTGAGCATTTGATCGAGTTTGCGCGAAAATATGGGGGGATTGTGGATGGCAATATACACCTCTGGAATGAAATGGTCTGGCCACGATTCTGGCTTATTCAGATGTGGCTGTCAGTTCTTTTTTTCATCTACTGCGCGTTTCGCGAATTAGTTAGAGTGCTTGGTAGGGAGAAAGTTATCCGAATATTTATTGGATCGCCGAGCAAATGAAAACCCGGAGGATTATTAGGAGTATTGGGGTTTTAATGATGAGGACGCGTAGGCGACTCCGCCACGCTCACGTTCTTCCTGAGACAGGCGCCTTGATCCCCCTGTTGGGATGCTGATTAGCGCAGAAATTACGTACTAACAATACGCGAGAGTGCCCACGTGGTATTGTCAAAAGAGGAGGATTTAATTATGGTCGGATGTACCGCTTGCGCAAGTTATCGCAGCTACGCGAAGCCCAGAAAGTAAGTGTGAAGCAGACGAAATGAGGAGATAAGCGCACAGTCCCATCGCGACATATTTAGTTTCAGGAAGATAGCGATTCAAATGAAGCATGATGGGCAGAGAGCGGCGCATCTGAGACTTTCCGAGGCTGGTGATATCAAGATCTCTTGGACAAAATGGGGACTATATTTTAGCGAGCGCTGGTTGGGTACGGTGCGCAAGGATTACAGTGAGGGCGATGACGTGCTGGGAGAAGAATAAGAGAAATGAAGAAAAAGGAGCTGAAAACGCGTGCCTGACTTAAAAGATCCGAGGATATTTTTTGCTGCGGAGCGGACTGTTCTCGCATGGATCCGTACCAGTATCGCATTCATGGGATTTGGTTTTCTCATAGAACGTTTTGGCACGTTCGTGCATGTGACTCTCGGGATGCGGCATGAGATACTCCAGAGGGGGATAGTATTCTGGGTTAGCCTGATTTTCGTGTTGTGTGGAATCGCTGTTGCTCTTGCTTCTTCGTTTTAGTACAGGCGTTTTGCGAAGACTTTGAAAGCGGACCAACTACCCGACAACTACGGCTCTAGCATGGGCATTATGAGCAATGCGCTTCTTGTAGGTATTGGACTTGTCTTAGTGTTCCTGTTCCTGACGCGAACTGAACCTTCGCAGATCCCACTCCTGAAGCAGGAAGGATTGCTTTTGGCCATGAGGCGCTGCATCGGTCGGTGTGCGTCGATCCTGCGGCCTTGGCGTGCATGGTACTTTGTTTTCTGTCTATTTTTAAAGAAGAATGAGCACAAAACCTCATTAACTGCCAGACTTCTGCTTAACCTCGCAGGATTGGGGAGGAGAATGCGGCCGTTTGGGATTTCGACCGGTGTGATCCGTATCACATAACTAATAAGGATTTTATGATAAAAATTAAATAGATCAATCTTTAGGAGGACATCATGCATGACACGAGAAGACCCAAGACATGGCTATTTGGACTGATATCGTTTTCCCTCTTTTTTGCATTTGCATCCTTCACATATGCCTCTCAGGCCGAGCTTGATGAAATAAACTATGCGATTCACTCGCAAGGCGCTAACTGGCTCGCCGGGGAGACCGCTATCTCGAGGCTTCCCGTTGAACAAAGGCTACTGAGACTTGGCGCCAAGAAGCCGGCCGTAGCCCCCTCTGAGATCTCGGAGGTAACCGCCGGCACTTCCGGTTCTGGTGTTACGGGAACCGCTCCTGCAGCGCTTGATTGGAGAAACTACAACGGCTACGACTATGTAACGCCGGTAAGGGACCAGGGAAACTGTGGAAGCTGCTGGGCCTTTGCCACTACAGCGGCGCTTGAGTCGAATGACCTTATGACAAATGGCATAACCGCCCTTGACCTATCCGAACAGGTCTTGCTCTCCTGCGGCGGGGCTGGCAACTGCAACGGCGGTTATATAGACGAGGCATCAAATTTTATCGTCAGTCCCGGCTTGCCGCCCGAGAGTTATTATCCCTACACGGCTACCAACGGACAATGTTCCAATGCAGAGGCCGGTTGGCAGGCGGCCACAGTTCAGATTACCTCCTGGAAATGGATTACCTCGTCCTCGCCTACGGTTGGCGCGATCGAGAATGCCCTGAATACATATGGACCCCTCGTAACGACCATGAATGTCTACAACGACTTCTTCTATTATTCTGGAGGCGTCTATCAGTACACTTCCGGCAAGTATCAGGGCGGACATGCCATTCTGATAGTCGGATACGATGATACGGACCAGTATTTCATTGTAAAGAACAGTTGGGGCAGCAGTTGGGGCGAATCGGGGTATTTCAGAATCGCCTATTCGCAGCTTTCGAACGTCGTGAGCTTCGGGGACGATACCATAGCATACTACACATCCGACCAGCCTCCCAGCATCACTGTCTCATCGCCGATCGGCGGGGAATCGTGGCAGGTAGGGACTACACATACCGTAACCTGGTTTTATACCGGAAATCCTGGTGCATATGTGAAGATAGAACTCCTCAATAACGGCTCAGCCAGTACAATCGCCTCTTCCGTTCCCACTGGGAGCGGGGGAACCGGTTCTTACTCCTGGAATATCCCTGTAACCCAAGCGCTGGGAACATCCTACCAAATTAGGGTCACGAGTACGGCTAACGCAACTTATACCAGCACAAGCCATTCAGACTTCAGTATTACTCCTCCTGCGCCTGCATCCCTTACGGTTGTCTCTCCGAATGGCGGACAAAAGTGGCTGGTATCCAGTAGTCAGCAGATCTCATGGAGTTATGCCGGCAATCCCGGTTCCTCTGTGAAAATTGAACTTCTTCAAGGTGCAACCGCATCAGCCGCCACTTCTGTAAAGACTATCGTTTCAAGTACACCGATTGGGAGCGGTGGCTCGGGTTCTTACCTTTGGAAGATCCCTAAAACTCAGGCTGTAGCAAACAACTACTGGATAAGGATTACGAGCACTACCAATAGTGCGTATAGCGCTGTCAGCGCCAACAGCTTCAGCATATCCAAGAAATAAAACCGCCAATCCCATGCGAAAGCCCCGCAAAAAAAAGCGGGGCTTTCGTCATGAGCTGTAATAGGGCACAATGTGGGTCAGATAGCCTGTATGCGAACCCGAATGTGATGGAGAAATGAGGTTGCGATTGTTCATCATTTTGATCCTGGCCCTTACTTTTGTGGAGAATCCACATGTGGCGGCTAATGATAAGTCAGATAAAATGGACGGGAAAATGCTGTTGGATGTGAGTTCAAATGGTAAAAAAATAGAGCTCAAGGTCGGAGAGGAGATAGACATTGAACTTGAGGGTGCAGGCGCCACGGGATACTGGTGGTATTTTGACGGCCTTGACTACAGCTTTTTTGAGTTAGCCGGTGAAGAGACCAGGGCAAGAGACAAAGACGAAAAAGAGATGGTAGGTAGACCTGTCATCGGCATCTGGAAACTAAGGGCAATAAAGCCCGGTCGCAGCATAATAAGGATGAAGTACTACAGAGCTTGGGAAAAAAGCCAGAAGGCAATAGATCAGTTCGAAGTCAGTGTCAACATCAGTCCTTGACCCACTAATGAACTGGATATATCAGATAACAGAACATTTGCAATCTTTTTTTGCCACGCCTATTAAATTAGACAAAAAGATCAACAGTACCATATTACAAAATTTCAATTAGCTCGCAAGTTGCTACTGAAAAACTTGTTCCTATTTCTTGGTAATTTCTTC
>JBKQMP010000083.1:0-11501 GCA_052146665.1 Dissulfurispiraceae bacterium | reverse complement strand
CACTCCCCCTATAAATGAACTCGGCAGTAACCCTATTACCGCAAATAACAACAGCCCAACTCCCGCTCCCGTGTATAACCCCTTCTTCGCTATGTTGTTCCCTGCCTTCATCTCTCTACCTCCTCCTTCATCCTCTGTCCACGTTTGTTTAGAATCATTGCAGCTTTCGTGCCAACTGTTATCGACTTGATTTTTAAGAGAATCGGAACTGACAAATTTGCATTCTTGCAAAAAAAGAGGATTTAGTATCTGCACTTGTGCGAAAAAAAGCATGCACCGAAGCATATACCCATGAAGCAGCATAAAGCATTGTTATCAAACCATTGAATAAATATAAACTTTTCAAAAGCGGCTGCTTTTGTGTATAATTTCTGCATTTGACTGATCAAACTCATTAGGTCATCCCATTGCAACTCGATAATGAGCGCGTTAAGAATATTGGAGGATATGCATGCTACAAAAAATGAAAAACATTGCACAAAAAGCTAAGGACGTGGTCGTCAATCATATAGTGATCACAATACTTGCAATGCTCATACTGATTGGAGCATTTACTTACATCAGTATAGAGGCTTTGCATTTTTCCAGCGACCCATCCTTTTGCCAGAGATGCCACCCATTAACTCAGCCGGGACCTCTCGGAGAGGTCTGGACATGGTCGAAATCGGCCCATTCCAAAGCCGGCGTCCTGTGCCTCAATTGCCACGCCGAACCAGGCCTCTACGGCTACTTGCGGGCGAAAATGGGTGGTTTGTACGACGTTTACGGGGAGTTTATCAAAGGACCCCAACATAAAATGCATGTACTCATGTCGACGTCAGATCCCAAGTATCGTGCGCAACTTGTCAAGAATGACATATGCATGTTCTGCCATACTGATAGTGTAAACCAGCAAATCAGGAAACGGTACATCATGTACCTTGGAGTCAAATTCAGGTTAATAGACAGCGTTGTCAATCCCGACTTTAGAAAGAAGTTTGGCCTGCCCGATATCATCGCCGAGGGGGTCAGGCCGACTGCCTTGGTCGATCCCAGACACAAGAAACACCTCGAAATGGGCTTCAACTGCGTTGACTGTCACGCGAAAATCACCCACAGCGGTATCGCTGGGTATAAAACGAGAATGTCGATCTGCTTCGAATGCCATGACAAGGTCAGATTACAGGATAAGAAGCCTCCTTCAGATAACGACTGCCTGGTCTGCCATCAGAGAAAGGAGGGGATCGTGCCCGAGCCTATAAAATTTGGGGTGGGTGACAGCGCTGTGACATTCGAACACGGACCCCATATAGGTATCCTCAAATGTAATCAATGCCATCCTCAAATCTTTCCCACGAAGATAGGTTCTACCACAATTTCTTTTTCAGATCACGGCCAACCCAGATTCTGTTTTTCATGCCATAACGGGGAAAAAGCATTTTCATGGAAAGACTGTAACAACTGCCACAGCAAGAGTCCCTACCCGAAACTTGCGATAACTTATAAGCCGGTGGGTGCTGCTCCGGTGAGCTTTAGCCACGAATTTCACACCCAAGTGTTCGAGTGTAATAAATGTCATACCAAAATGTGGGACATGAAAAAAGGATCAAAGAAGATGACAATGGACGTCATGTATGAAGGAAGGTTCTGTGGGATGTGTCATAATGAGAAAGTGGCTTTTCCGGTGACAGACTGTGATAAATGCCACATAGAAGCTAAAAAGAAAGGGAAATAATCACAAAGGGCAACATGGCAAAGAAGGAGGTTGAAGACATCTCCTTCCTTGCCATGTCTTAGGATTTGAACCAACGCCGCGGCGCACTTCCTTTACCGTCGCTTTAACACAGCCTAATCAAGGAGTTCAGCGTACCGCCAACATTAAAAAGTGCTTAACGATCATTAATCAAAAGACGCTTCTTTGAGTTTAGTCCGCTGTCGGTAAATCAGAATATGTAGCGGAATCTTTTTGGATCTTTGGGACTGTGGCATTCTTTACAAAGGCTGCTTGGCACGGATCCTCCTAAAGCCCACTTATGAGGCTTGTGGCAGTACATGCACTCAAGTCCCCGCCGTGCATGGAGTCCGTGTTGCCCCATCGTCGCCTCAGTTTTATGACACTCAGCAGTGCAAGAGCCCGAGCCTGGTTTTTCCGAAGAATGAGGTTTGTGACAATAGTGACATGAGAGCCCGGACATGGGGCCTTTCCTCGGGATATCGGAATGGCACTTGAAACATTTTTCCGTAGATAACATGGGAGGCGGTTTCCTTGAAAAGGAGTGACATTTAATACACGAAAATTCCTCCATGCTGATGCCATGAACACCCTTGTTAGGATGGCATTTCTGACAGGATGAAGCGTTTGGAGGGAAATTGTGCGATTTACTCACATGACATGCCTTACACTCGATTCCTTTCACAACTACGTGCTTTGCATGACCGTAGGATTTGCGTGGAGTCACAGATCCCTGAGATATGGTATCCATGTGACAGTTCTTGCATTCTTCCCACGGCTTAATGCGGCCATGGGTCGTAGCGATAGGGTTCTTGCCTGTCATAACATAAGATAAAAGACGGAGGTTTTGCTCAACATTGCCCAGTTGATGGCATTGCTGGCATACCGTGTCTCGGTGCTTCCCGTTGAACCAATCCGCGTATGACTCTTTGATCATATGACATGAACCACAAAACTCAGGATCATCCTGTGTATACCGGTAGTAGCGATATCCATAGAGAAACAGAGAGATTACTATAACGGCAATAATAAACCCTTTTACGGTATCACTCAGCTTCATACACTACATTCATTTCATGGAACTCGATAATTTCAGATGCACTTGTAGATTGGCAAAGTTGCTTATTATAAACAATTCGAAACCAATATTCATACCACCAGTTAGCATGCAATCTGCCATTGATAAGGTCAGCGGTCAAAAATGAAAAAAATGGGACTGATATCTGGTCCAGGCTAAGTGTGGCAAAGATCCGCCAAAAAAAATTCTCCTGCCAGACATGTGAGCAGCTTTTTACGTGAGAAAAGGGAACAGAGCTGATGCAAAATTGGGACAGTCTAATAAAAAATTGCCACCCCTGCGTTCAATCTAGTGACAACTATATAAGACGCGGGTTATGAATCTCTGAGACTTGAACAACAAGATCATGCAGCAAATCTATGGGGACCCTTAGCCATCCATTAATTTGGCAAGCGCTTTTTCTGCGGCTATCATTTGTGCCTCTTTCTTACTCTTGCCGAGTCCTATCCCGTACAATTCGCCATTAATATACACCTCAATGGTAAAGACCTTCTTATGTTCCTCGCCTTCTTGTTTAACGATCTTGTATTCGGGCAATATTCCAAAAACACCCTGACATCTTTCCTGTAATTCGCTTTTGAAATCATATCCCTCTTTTTTTGTGATCACATTGGCAATCCTCTGCTCGAAAAGTCTCTGAATCACAGCTTTCACCGTCGCATAATCACTGTCGAGAAATATGGCACCGACTAATGCTTCCATAGCATCTGCAAGAATAGAGTTCTTGTGTCTGCCGCCCGTGGATTCTTCTCCCTTCCCCAGCTTCAGATACTTACCTACATTAAGCATCGAGGCCGTCTCGAAAAGTATGGACTTGTTCACAAGATATGATTTCATCTTTGACATCTCGGCCTCGGTAAAAGGATTCTTCTCTGTAAAGAGAGTTTCAGCGATCACAAGACCTAACACAGAGTCACCGAGAAATTCGAGTCGCTCATTATAGCTGACTATCTCATCAGGATTCTCATGGTGGTATGATTTGTGAGTCAGTGACTTGAGCAACAGTCTTTTGTCATGGAAATGATACCCTAAGAGATGTTCAAACTCCTCTAAATTTTCTGAAAATGAGACACGCATTCGTTCCACCAAAACCAAAAGAATTGGACATAGCGACTTCCACGCTCATCTGCCTCGATCTGTTCGATACATAATCAAGGTCACACTCAGGGTCAGGGTCTTCCAAGTTGATTGTAGGAGGAATAACAGCAACATGAATGCTCATAATTGAAAAAACGGCCTCAACACCCCCCGCAGCCCCTAAAAGATGGCCAGTCATAGATTTCGTTGAACTTACACATAATTTGTAGGCATGTTCTCCGAATATTTTTTTAATTGCAGCCGTTTCAAGTTCATCTCCATATTTTGTTGATGTCCCGTGAGCATTTATGTAATCAACCTGTTCCGGCGCGATGCCGGTGTCTTTTAAAGCGGCTTTAATGCATCTGGCCGCACCCTCCCCTTGAGGAGCCGGCGCGGTAATGTGGTACGCATCGCTGGACATTCCATAGCCGATGATCTCGGCATATATTTTTGCATTCCTTGAAATTGCACTCTCAAGAGTTTCCAGGAAGACTATCCCGGCTCCCTCTCCCACGACAAAACCGTCTCGCGCCGCATCAAATGGTCTGCTAGCCCTAGCAGGCTCTTCATTGCGAGTCGACAAGGCCTTCATTACGGCGAAGCCCGCTACTCCAAGTGGCGTAATGCAGGCTTCTGTGCCCCCCGCAATCATGGCGTCCGCATCCCCGCGCTGGATAATCCTGAAGGCATCTCCAATAGCATGACTACCTGTGGCACACGCCGTTGCGACAGCGGAGTTAGGTCCCTTTGCCCCAAACTTTATCGAAACATTTCCTGATGCAAGGTTGATGATGAGCATGGGGATAAAAAATGGGGATACTCTCTTATAACCTTTTCCCAGTAACGCTTTGTGATAATGCTCAATCGCATGGAGTCCTCCCATGCCAGACCCGATAATCACCCCAACCCGATCTGCATTTCCATCATGGATCTGAAACTTCGAGTCTTCCATGGCCATGGTTGAGGCACCCATGGCAAAATGGATAAATCTGTCCATCTTTTTAATTTCTTTTGCTTCTATGTATAAAGCGGGGTCAAAGCCTTTGACTTCCGCCGCAATGCGGACCGGGAATGTAGAGGCATCAAACTGTGTGATGGCGCCTATCCCTGATATACCATTGATCGCCGCGGTCCATGAAGCGTCTAAGCCAATGCCCAAGGGAGAAATGATACCTAATCCTGTTACTACAACCCTTCTTTTTTCTGTCATCCCACTTTATTCTTGATGTACTCAATTGCGTCTTTGACCTTGCTAATCTTCTCGGCATCGTCATCTGGTATCTCGATGTTGAATGCCTCCTCAAAGGCCATCACCAATTCGACTGTGTCCAGTGAGTCAGCACCAAGGTCTTCTACAAAAGATGCATCAGGCGTCACTTCAGACTGGTCCACTCCTAATTGCTTTGCTATGATCTCCTTAACTTTCTGTTCTACCATTACGTACCTCCATTGCTTTAAATTTCAACTCAATGCCGTCATTTATGCACCATACATTCTGGATTCTTAATCCGCTACATATACATTCCACCATTCACATGCAGCACCTGGCCAGTTACGTAACCAGACTGAGGCGATGCAAGGAACAGAACAGCCTGCGCAACGTCTTCTATTGTACCAAACTTATTCATCGGAATTGCCCTTAACATTTCCTGCTTCACGTTTTCAGGGAGGGAATCCGTCATGGCAGTCGTGATGAAGCCGGGTGCTACGGCATTTACCGTGATCCCCCTACTCGCATATTCTTTCGCTGTTGTTTTTGTCAATCCGATAATCCCTGCCTTTGATGCACTGTAGTTTGCCTGTCCTGGATTGCCCATGAAGGCCACAATTGACGATATATTAATAATCCTGCCGTACCTCTGTTTTGACATGGCCTTAACACCTTCCCTTAAACAGAGAAAGGTACCCTTCAGATTGACATTCATTACCAAATCCCAGTCCTCTTCCTTCATCCTCAACAGGAGGCCATCTCTTGTTATTCCAGCATTATTCACGAGTATCTCAATTTTATTAAATTCTTTGGCAGCGCTCTCGAAAATGCCCTTGACATCGGTCTGGTTTGCGACATCGGCCTTAATCGCGATACTCTTGACGCCAAGAGCCATCAACTCGGAAGCAGTTTGATTAGCAACGTCGATATTGACATCTACCACGACTATATTTACCCCGCGATTCGCAAGAGACTCTGCAATCGCCTTTCCTATACCACGCCCTCCACCGGTTATGATTGCCGTCTGCCCATTCACTTCTTATCCCCCCTGAACAAAATAGCCTACAATTTTAGCAGAGAATTCTTTAGATTTTCCAGTTTAAAATAGCTCTTGTCAATTCTCGCCAAGACAGCTGCTAATATCCATAGCTGAAATCGTTATATTGAGAACACGTTTTCTGTCCCAAGAAAGCATAAAACATCTGGAGATTCTGAGGATTTGATATTGCAAAAAAGATGGCAGCGGGAGTCGGGAGAAAATTATCTGTAATTCGTAAAATCAACAAAAATACCAAGGTCTTTCTCCTTAATGACAGACATAATAAGTTGAAGGTCATCTATCTTTTTAGCTCTCACACGCACTTGGTCCTTTTGTATCTCAGCATTTACCTTTAATTTTGTTTCCTTGATAAGCTTCACTATATCCTTGGCCTTGTCCTGGGGTATCCCCTGCTGAAGCGTTATCATTTGCCGAATGGTGTTTCCAGCTGCCTGCTCCGTCTTCCCATAACTCAATGCTTTCAATGGAATCCCGCGCTTGACTAATTTAGACTGCAGGATGTCCAAAACGCTCTTAAGCCTAAATTCGTCGTCAGAGATCACTGTAAGAATGCCCTTGTCCTTATCCAGTTCTATGCTGCCTTTGGTCCCCTTAAAATCAAACCGCTGTCCAATTTCCTTAGTGGCCTGATGAACGGCATTCACCACTTCCTGTAAATCCACCTTGCAGGCAATATCGAATGAATGTTCTTCTGCCATCTTTCCCTCCCTCACACTCTCATGCGATTTCAATTGATCGTTTATACATTACCTCTGACAATGCTGTCATGCGGCTGGAAGAGTTCCCTTTGCTCATTTCAAAGGCTGCTCCACAAGGTTGCTGAAGGACCTTATTTTCCTATCGTCACTTTCTTTAAGATTCTCCTTAGTTGTCTCCAACAATTCTTTAGGGGTTGTCCAGCAGACAGGCAAAAAAAGATTCTCCGAGTGTAGGACCAGTCATGCCCCCGCTCTCGGCCGTCTCTACATCTATCCATTACCCGCTAATAAACAGAGCAGGCTTCCATCCAAAATTATACCATACAACAGTGTTGCCATAGCACCTAAAATGACAGCCAGTGGCCGTGACTTTACATATGGAGTCACAAAATTGAGAATCGGATTTGCGGTCTTCCCAGTGGCTGCAAAAAATTCGTCGCTCTATAAAAAACGGTTACGACTACAGGATGCTCAAACTCTCAAATAGCCCTGATCCTGCACTCCTTGCAGTTCGTCTTACTACAGAGCTTCGATATTCCCTGATGACATAATGCGAAATCATATTTGAGTGGATCCTCTGGATCAAACATCTTTAATGCACCAGTTATCTCCGCCGCCATCTTCCAGTCCTGTGTCACCCTTCCTGTGAAGCCGAAGCATTTCGATATCCTGGCGATGTGTGTATCAAGCGGTATAACCAGTTTATTCTTTGGCACGTCTTTCCAGATGCCGAAATCAATGTCCCTGTCCCGTATCATCCATCGCAGAAAGAGGTTCATTCGTTTGCAGCCACTTCCTTTTCTCGGTGATGGAAAAAACTGTATGAAACCACGCGGCTTACTTTTGCGCCCATAAACAGCCACGGTATTTGTAACCAGAAAGGTATCAACAAGGCCATTTAAGCCATGCTCAATAGTTGAATGGCTATCCTCGTAATGCTGCTTAAAGACCGCTTCAATGCTCCCGTATCTCTTGAGGATTTGATGCATCACATAAAATAGAGCTGTTATATCATCACTTTTGTTAAACCTGTAGCTGATCGCTGCGAACATATGCTTATGCTTTGTCAGGTTGAAATTGATCAAAAAATCATACGGGCTCCTGCCCATTAACGTCACGAGTTTTCTCAGTACCGGCTTGAATAGATCAACTTTTCCATAGGCTAAACAAGATGAAATGAACCCAACCGCCTCGATGTCTCTCGATGTCTGGAAGTTATGAGGAAACTCGATCGGATCAGAAAGCATGTTGGAGTTGAAATCATATTCTTTATACAGACGATCGAGGACATCCTTTAACAATCTCTGTTCTTTTTCCAAAGCGCCTCTCATCCCTAAATGATATTGAAGTATGTTAACAAATTCACAGCAGATCTTTTCCAGAAAGTGACTTAAGATAACCACGATAAATGAGGGGACTTGTGCTAACGCCTGTGAAGGAGAGGCATCCATCACAGACAAATTGAAAAATCAGAAGTCCTTACTCCAGGAGCATCCGGGATGACTACCTAATTAAAAGCGCCGCTTTGCAGATCATCCATGCCAGCGTAACACATGCTGGAATCGTGATGACCCAGGCCACGATAATATTACCCCCAACGGTCCATCGGACTGCGGACATCCTTTTTGATGATCCCACCCCCATTATAGTCGATGAGATTACGTGTGTTGTTGATAGAGGGAGTCCTATCCTTGAAGCCACTACAATAAGGGAGGCAGCAGTGGCCTCTGCGGCAAATCCGTTTATCGGTTTGAGCGGGACAAGACGCCCACCCAAAGTTTTTATGATCCTCCATCCACCCGCTGCAGTACCAAAGGCCATAGCTGTAGCGCAAAGCGTTATTACCCAAAGGGGGACGTTAAAATCCGGGAGATGGTAGTAGCTCACAATGGCCATGGTGATTATGCCCATCGTTTTTTGGGCATCGTTATTGCCATGGCTGAAGGCCATATACGCCGCAGAAAAAAGTTGGAGTCTACTAAAGAGTTTGTTGACTGTTGATGGAACGGATCGCTCAAACAGGCGTATGAGCAACAACATGAAGATGAACCCCATTAGAAATCCGACGAAAGGGGAAATAATCAGTCCAAGCAGTACCTTATAGACCCCTTTTGATATTACGACGCCCACTCCCGACGTGGCTATCGCAGCCCCAACTATGCTCGATAGTATGGCATGGCTTGATGATGTGGGGAGACCGAAATACCATGTGAATAAGTCCCATGAGATCGCAGCTACAAGTGCCGAAATAACAGTGAGCTGCGTTACAGAGGCCACTTCCACGATGCCTACCCCGACTGTTTTGGCTACCGCAGTGCCTGACAGCGCCCCAATCATATTCATCGCGGCTGCCATGGAGACCGCCACTTTTGGGGACAAAACTCTTGTTGCCACAGATGTCGCTATTGCGTTTGCCGTATCGTGGAAACCGTTGATAAAATCAAAAATTACTGCTAGAACAATAACTGAGACCAGCAAGACATAGGTATCATGCATATTTAAGGACTATGCCTTCAATAATATTTGCAACATCCTCACACCTGTCAGAAGCGTCTTCAAGATGTTCATAGACCTCTTTCCACTTTATCACATAGATGGCGTCTCTACCTTCATCAAAAAGTCTGACTAGAGCCTCTCTATAGATCCTGTCAACCCTGTTTTCAAGCCTGTTTATCTCAATGCAGTATTCTTGGACGTAAGAGTAATTTTTTGCCTTGAGTGACCTGATTGCTTTATTGATGACCTCAGTGGTCGTAAGAATATCTTTTGCCATCTCGACGGCCTCTTTGGTTGTTTCCCGTAACTTGAAGACAGAAAACCTTTCACCAGAAGCCCATATAAGATCAATGACATCATCAAGCCTTGAAGCCAGAGCATGAAGATCTTCCCGGTCTATGGGGGTGATAAAAGTCTTGTTAAGCTTCTTCATAATGTCATGCGTCATCATATCCCCCTCTTTTTCAGCCTCATGTATCTCTTTCAAGATCAGATCCATATTTTCAAGGTCCTGCATGAGTTGAACAAGGAGTGCCGCACCTTTCGACACATTCAACGCTGCAACGTCAAATAGCTCGAAGAAATCGATCTGCTTTGGAAACAGTCTCATGTTATATTCCTTGCCGGTAGCATACGGGAACAAAAAAGGCGGTGTCAACCGGACATTAATGATAGATATCTTGACGTCCTGCACATGCTGACTCTCTTCCACCATGTGACAATTGTGTGCCTTGACCAGATGCTCAATCGTTGCCGGTCCGAGGCCTACGCTGCCCAATTCTCTTGATCTCTGGTTATCCACTCGATCAAGAGACTCACCAAATGTGTGCAGATCTTTCCGATATAGGTTCTTTTGCAACGGTTATCTGAGAACGTCGCCACAGCATTCGCTGCATCATCAATCACATAAGTTTTTTCCCCCTGTGGCAACTTGTAATATATATTCTTCGCCGATGCCTCTCTGTATGGGGACCTTTCCTATGCCCTCTGGCAAGATAAACTTCATCTCTCCCGCCACAACTTTCTTATCTAGCTTCATATGAGCAATAAGTGCACCGCCACTTATGTCCCCCGGCAAAGACGACGGCAAGCCATAAGCCTCGACAACAGCCTTTATCCTCGACACTGCTCCATCATCTATAAATCCAAGAACCTCCGAAAGTCTTGCTTCAAGGACCATCCCTATGGACACTGCTTCCCCGTGCAAAAATCTTGAATACCTGGTTTCCGTTTCCACAGCATGTCCTACGGTGTGACCGTAATTGAGGATCGCTCGCATCCCCGACTCTCTCTCATCAATCGACACCACCTCAGCCTTGATTTGACAAGAACGCTTGATAATAAACTCTATTCCACCCTGTTCCAGATTCAACACAGCATCCCTCTGCTTCTCTAAAAAACGGAAAAACTCTTCATCCCAGATAACACCATACTTGATAACCTCAGCCATACCACAAAATAGTTCTCTCTCTGGGAGCGATTTGAGGGTGCCATGATCTATCCACACGAGTCTCGGCTGATGAAAAGTTCCTATCATATTTTTTCCGAGATAGTGATTTACCCCCGTCTTTCCTCCCACAGAACTGTCGACCTGAGCAAGGAGGGTGGTTGGAACCTGTATGAAATGAATGCCCCTCATATACAGGGAAGCCGCGAACCCCGTTATGTCCCCTACGACACCTCCTCCAAGGGCAACGAGGCATGAGTTCCTATCAAGCCTTTCTTTGAGCAGTTCGGTCAAGATAGCGTAAGTCCAGAAATGATCCTTATACTCTTCGCCATCTGGTATCAGGACACGAAAACAACCAAACCCTGCTCTCCTCAAAGAGTCCATCACGGTGTCACCGTATAGATTAAATACCGTTGGATTACTTATAACCCCGATGCGATGACTGAAACCGAACATCTTAATAGCCTCTCCAATACCAGAGAGAATATCCCCACCGATAACAATGTCATAACTTCTCTCGCCCAATGCTACCCTGACTTTTTCCATCCTTTATCCTTGTGGCGCGGGGACCCCGTCCTTCAGGGCGGGGAGGAGCGCCATGTCTTGTTTGTAGTTAAATCCATCCGCTCTGTGAAGCACAGAGCAATGTTTGTAGCTGATATCAGTGATGACACCGGCGCCGGTTGCAATATTGAACCAACCCCTGCTTCTCACAGCG
>JBKQMP010000082.1:0-5590 GCA_052146665.1 Dissulfurispiraceae bacterium | reverse complement strand
TCCTCTCTGGAGGATCATTGGTATGGGGAACGCCCTGGAGGTAGCCCTTACCGGGCGGATCTACGATGCCCATGAAGCCATGCGCATGGGGTATGTCACCAAA
Organism: Dissulfurispiraceae bacterium; assembly: GCA_052146665.1. GTDB lineage: Bacteria > Nitrospirota > Thermodesulfovibrionia > Thermodesulfovibrionales > Dissulfurispiraceae > JBKQMP01. The sequence goes on along the minus strand of JBKQMP010000082.1, from coordinate 5,487 downwards.
ATCTTTCCCGAGGGAAAACTTCTTGAGGAAGTAGGCGTCATTGCCCGTGAGATGGCAACGTACGACAGAGGCTGTCTGAAGGATACAAAGCAATTGACACACAATCTCATGGGTTCTGGCCTGGATGATGCCATGAGGGTCCAGGAATGGCTCTTCAGGACATATATTGGTTCAAATGACAATCACAAACGCATAGATGCGCTTCAGGCAAAATTGGCGGCTATGAGAAAGAAAAAATAATCCGCCTTGGACTGTGTGGCATCTTTTTTAAAACATCATTTCATGATGACGAGGCCGGAAGAAAATGAAGGTAACGGAGGATTAAATGAGCAAACTTATGAATGCCAAAGAATATGAAGAGAGTTTAAGAAAGCTGAAACTTAACGTGTACATGTTCGGCAAGAAGGTCGATAATGTTGTGGACAACCCCATTATCCGGCCGTCCATGAATGCGGTGGCAGCCACCTACGATTTTGCCCAGAGACCCGAATATGAAGACATCATGACGGTCAAATCCCACCTAACGGGCAAGAAGATCAACCGGTTCACCCATATCCACCAGAGCGTGGATGACCTGGTGAAGAAGAGCAAGATGGGCAGGCTCTTGGGCTCGCTCACCGCGTGCTGCTTCCAGCGCTGCGTGGGCATGGACGCCCTGAACGCTCTTTCCATCACCACCCATGCCATCGATGCTAAGTGCGGCAGTCAGTACAATAAGCGCTTTCTGAAATTCCTTGCATACGTTCAGGAAAACGATCTGGTCTGTGACGGCGCCATGACCGACACCAAGGGCGACCGGTCCCAGCCTCCCCACAAACAGTTCGATCCTGACATGTTTCTCCACGTGGTGGAGGAACGGAAAGATGGCATCGTGGTCAGGGGTTCGAAGGCCCACCAGACCGGTGCTGTAAACTCTCACGAGATCATCGTAATGCCCACTATCACCATGCGAGAAGAGGACAATGATTATGCGGTGGCCTTTGCGGTGCCGAGCGATACAGCGGGCATTACCTACATTATGGGCCGACAGTCCTGCGACACCCGGAAACTCGAAGGCATGACCTTTGACCGCGGCAACATGTACTATGGAGGTCACGAGGCTTTGGTTGTTTTCGAAGACGTGTTTGTGCCCTGGGAGCGGGTGTTCATGTACAAGGAATTTGATTTTACTACGCAACTGGTGGAGAATTTCTCCGCCTATCACCGCCAGAGCTATGCCTGCAAGGTGGGCGTGGGCGATGTCTTGATTGGCGCTGCTCAGACTGTTGCTGAGTATAATGGCGCGGATAAGGCCTCTCACGTGAAAGACAAGATCATCGAGATGAATCATCTCAACGAGACACTCTACTGCGGATGCCTTGCCTGCGCATCTGAAGGTCATAAGGAGGCGAGTGGAACGTACTTGGTGGATATGCTTCTGGCCAACGTGCACAAGCAGAATATCACCCGGTTCCCCTATGAGATCGCCAGGCTTGCCCAGGATATCGCAGGGGGTCTGGTTGTTACCTGTCCATCGGAGGCGGACATCGACTCGCCAGAGGTGGGCAAGTGGGTGAAGAAATATTACCAGACCAAAACCGATGTTCCGACAGAGTACCGGATGAGAATATTGAGGCTCATCGAGAACATCACAATGGGCACCGCTGCCGTGGGTTATCTAACCGAGTCTATGCATGGGGCAGGCTCACCGCAGGCGCAGCGGATTATGATCGCCAGATTAATAAACATGAAGAATAAGCAGAAGGTTGCCAAGTACCTGTGCGGGATCGACAATGGCGACCAGATACGATAAAAAGGAGCACTATATGAAAGATAAAAATGATGTTGTTATTGTAAGCGGAGTTCGTACACCCTTTTCCAAGTTCGGCGGGGTGCTCAAGGAGATGCACAGCACCGATCTTGGCGTTATCGTGATGAAAGAGAGCCTGAAACGAGCAGGCCTAAAGGGTGAAGATCTGAACGAGCTGTACTACGGCATGTGCGACCAGGCCGAGGCCGCTCTTTATGACAATGTGAATGCCCGGCAGGCGCTCCTGCGGGCAGGGCTGCCCAATACTCTGGTATCCCTGACCATCGACCGGGCCTGCTGCTCGTCATTGTGCGCGGTGCAGCTGGGACGCAGGGCCATCCTGCTTGACGAGGCGGACACCTGCATGGCCGTGGGCGCGGAAAATATGAGCAATACGCCGCTCCTCATCAACGGCCACCGGTGGGGCGCCGGAATGAAGCCGCTTCTGGTACAGGATTACCTGAATCCCATTACCTATCGTGAATACACGCCGCTGGGCAAGGACGCCGGAGAGATCGCCATCGAGTACGGCATATCCAGACAAGAGCAGGATGCATGGGCGGTAGGATCGCACAGGAAATGGGCCCAGGCCGATAAGAATGGCCGGTTTGCCGACGAACTGGTGCCTGTTGAGATAACCCAAAAAAAAGGTGCGCCTTTTATTTTCAAAAAAGATGAATTGCCCAGGCCGGACACCACCATGGAGGCTTTATCCAAACTAAAGACCATCTACGGCAGCCCCACGGTGACTGCGGGCAATGCCCCGGGCCTTGACGCAGGCGCCGCCGCTCTGATCATCATGCGGCGGTCCAAGGCAGAGGAACTGGGTATAAAACCTCTGGCTGCAATAGTATCCGTGGCGAGCGGGGCAAGCGAACCAAGACGGATGGCGGAGTTGCCGGGCTTTGTCATCAGGAAAGCTCTGGAGCGGGCATCGCTCACCGTTGACGACATGAAGATCATCGAAATCAACGAGGCATTTGCCGCGGTTACGCTGGTATCGACAAAGATACTGGCCGATAATGATGATAAGAAGTGGCGCTCGCTTCTTGAGCGGACCAATCCCAACGGCGGGGCCATTGCCATCGGCCATCCGGTGGGCGCGAGCGGAGGACGCATCCTGATGAACATGATGTATGAGCTTAAGCGCAGGGGTGGCGGCTACGGAGTCGCAGGCATATGCGGCGGCCTGGCTCAGGGAGATGCAGTCGTCATTAAGGTTGATTAAACCCATATTCTTATAAAGAATCCTAGTTCTCATCAACATTTGCTATGATGATGACCTTGCAAACAACAGAACTCGAAAGAGTTCTGTTGTTTGTATGTTGGGAGGCCTTGATTGTTAAGCTTGGATTATCAACGGTGCCATTCTGGCAGGCTCTATTTTGGGTTATGCAGGTTGCGTTGAGCCAGGATGGAAGTCCATTTGCTTACGTCTGTCGTAATGCATCGCAGTGACTGCAATCCACGACTTCCGACGCCTCAATTCCGCATAGCCCTAATGCACTTTAAGCCGCAGCAGGGATGCATGATGTAGTCGAGAAGTAGAGATATTCTTAGTAGCTATCGATAGAAAATATGCACTCTTTCTTTTTGTAATGCTCAATATCAAGACTTTTCAAAATCGTTTGTTTGTAGTGTAACAAATAATCGACTTCTTCCTGACTGGTATTGGTTATCAGTAGCTAGCCGTCACTTGCTGTTTTTTTCTGTCTTGACCAATGTGGCTATGGTTATTTTTTCAGAGCCATACTTGTTCCTTATTTTGTCCATGACTTTGTCAATTTGCTTATTTTTGTCGGCTTGAACATTTCCCTGCATCGGATCAAAAAGTGACAATTGTTCAGAAGAGCCGTTTTCATAAAACCCCGATATGCTTATTCCGATTAATCTTACCGGATGCGACTTATTCCAAATTTGTTCAAGTAGCCTGCAACCGGCCTGGTATATTTCCCGAGTAATGGATGTTGCAGAAATAGTCATTTGTCTTGTTACAGAATGAAAGTCGGAATATTTAAGGGTAATATGTACAGTGCGACCTTCTTTGCCCTGTTTTCTTACATTCATGCCAATATCATCGGCAAGCTCCATCAGAACAATTTTTGCCTTTTCAATATCTGCAATATCTTCCGGCAATGTTTTTTCGCGTCCTATTGATTTAACATCATCATCCACGCGAGCCAGAACAGGAGAATCGTCTATTCCGTTTGCATGCCGATGAATTTCAAATCCACCTTTACCAAAAGTGTTAATCACAAGGTTTTCTTTGGATGTAGCGAGATCACCTATTGTTTTTATTCCCATACGGTTTAGCTTTTCGGTTGTTTTAACGCCAACACCATACATTTTTTTAACTGGAAGCGGCCAGAGTTTTACCGGAATGTCCTTTTCCCATAGATCGGTGATGCCAAGAGGTTTCTTCATTTCAGCTGCCATTTTTGCCAGGAATTTGTTTTCAGCTATACCAATGGAACACCAAAGCCCAAGATTGTCTTTTATTTCATTCATTATTCGTTGTGCAGCATCAAAGGGTTTGCCAAACAGTCCTTCACTCCCTGTCATATCAAGCCATGCCTCATCAATGCTGTTTTGTTCGAGAGCTGGAGTGTAGTTAGATAGCAAGTCCATAACCTCTTCTGATTTTTGCCCATAGAAATGATGATCCGGGGGAACAATGGTTAATTTAGGACATAGTTTCAAAGCTTCATGAAGAACCATTGCCGTCTTTACACCAAAGAATCTTGCCTCATAATTAGCCGCGAGAATTATTCCCGTGCGCTTCTTCGGATCGCCGGCAACAGCGGCCGGTATTCCGACAATAGAAGGGTTTCTTGTCATTTCACAACTGATAAAAAAGGCATTCATATCTACAAGAAATATAACTTTTTGCGTAGGACACCTCTTTTTAGTAAAGACATATAATTGTTTATTGATCACTTTGATACTTCATCATTTCTCTAATTAAATTGATAATACTCTACCGTTGACTTCAGCAAATTTAAAAAACAATCAACCTCCTGCAAACATAAAATACGCAGACTCCTGCGTTTTTCCGATTCTACCATATTGGTATTTTCCCTGAACAACCTGTTAACCCATTGCGCGTATCTCTCCTGTGCACGAAAGGAAACAACTTTATCTTTGGATTGAAGGTATCGCTGGAGATCAAGGACAGCTGATTGTATTTCATAAATTGATTCTATAGGTGTCATTGAAATGTTTCCTTATATCCTTCCAATAATTCCCGTATAACTGGTTTTATATACATCTGGGCAAGATCAAACTGATGCAGTGCCGCGATCATGACTTGAATTTTCTCTTTCACTGTAGCTTTGGAATTAAGAATAACAACATATTTCCCTTCGACACGACACAGACCTCCGGAACTGGAAGACTCTTCAATGTTTATATTTTCATCACGAACTAATATATCAAGTTTTTCGGCCAATTCTTCCAGGCAACTTAAAATAACTTCGTCATTCATCATACTTTCTTTCCTTAATAATTATCATATCCGACTCTTGAGCCAGTCTCCATATATTTCAATATATCGTTAAACCATTAAAATGTTTCGTTGAAACAAATAGAAAAAATGGTCATTTTATCCTGTAATTGCAAATTGTCACTTCTGTTAATTCATATTAAATATCATTACCTTACAATCTTCTTTGTTTCTTTTGAAAACTTGGCACGCAAAT
>JBKQMP010000081.1:0-20435 GCA_052146665.1 Dissulfurispiraceae bacterium | reverse complement strand
CAGCAGGCTCATTGAGCTCATGCATACTGTCTCTGGTAGGTTCCCGCTTCACAGAGGCGCTTTGGTCGCACTCTCCACAGGCTTCAATTCGGGGCTGCCCGCCCCTACTACATGGAGTTTTACTTTCTTTAGGTCAGCTCAATTATCCAACGGTATCGCTTAGTTATCGCTCACCGCAGGAGAATACTCTAACGAAACACCTGACTATTTTGGTATCGATTTTACGTTGCCAACCATGACTGGCAACAACCGCATACCGATTGTCAAAGAGCGTTGGTATCATTCTAAAGGAACTGTTTCACCAAAGTCTTGCAACGGCACGCCTTATATCTCCGCCCTAAAGGACGGAGTTTTACGGTGTTGGCCTGATAAATCGTTAGGGGCAGCAGTGAAGCGCGCAAGCGATAAGGATTGCCTAATAACAATGAATCATGACTGCGGATATCGTATTCATCCTAAAAAAGAGTCGATGCGTAGCACATTTGTAATGAACTTAGACTGAGTCTGCATAGTCAGGTTACGGTAAATCAGACGTTAGTTCCCTTCTGTGTCGAAAACCACAAAAAAGTGCCGAGCAGATTGAACAAATAGCTGCGCATTCCCGTCGCTAGGGTATAGGCCAGGAGGGGGTCAAGCAGCTGGTTCAGGCCTGCTTTTCGTGTTTTGTTGTTCGACATAACGACGGATAGTGCCCAGGGTCACAGAAACGACACTGCCGACGTAGTAGGCCCCGTTCCAGAAAAAAAGCTTCCAGTAATATTTGGCTATGCGAGAGGCAAATCGGTTGCGGACCCGACGGCTGGCCTCAATAAGTCCATTCTTAATTCCATGTGGGGCAGGGTTGTTACGTTTGCGAGATACAAGGGCCTCAAGAGAGAGAAGTTAACGATTAAGATTCCGGCACACGGCACGTCGCAGGAATGCTCCCAATGTGGGCACATTCACCCCGATAATCGGGAAACCCAGGCGATGTTCACTTGCCAGAAGTGTGGGTTCACCCTCAATGCTGATTACAATGCATCGTTAGTCATCAAGAGACGTGGGATCAAGATGCTGCGTAATGGTGAGATCACAGCGAAGGGCAAGAAGACCGTGGTGTTTCGGAAACAGAAGAGTGATTCTCAAATAGGGCTGGAACGGTCCGAATCTACGTGTGTCGAGATCATGGTAAGACGTGTAGCGGGCGGTACCCGCACTACGCAGCGGTCGATGATACGCAAAGAAGCCCCCACTTCAACTGCCGTAGGCAGTTAAGTGGCGGGTCGTTCACTGCAGACCGAACATTGCGATCATATCATTGTTGGCGTGCTGAGTTCAGGAAGCGCATCTTGACCTGAAGTCGTCTGAGTTCTCGTGCATCTTAAAAGTAATCGGGGCGGCAGCTGCATGCTGATCTCACTCACGACTCACTGTAGCGAGTGGTTCGTCAAGAACCCTTGCCTTTGTAATCTGCTGTCTAAGATTTTGGGTCTTTGCTTATGCTCCAAGACAAGACACAGTGGATCTCGGGAATAGGCAAGTGGTTTCACACGATATACGGCTAGAGAAGGAGACTAATACATGTTCTCCTGCCTCGCAGCATGCAGTCGGGAGTCCTATTTTAACATCCCACCTGAGAATATGATCCGGTCAAAGGTTCTATTTAGCGTTTTACTCTGGAAGTCTTTCATCTCCATCCCAGGCTGGAAGGTCACGGTGTCACCGACTTTCACTTTTGTTGAGGGCACTGCAACCCATGTTTTCTGTCCCTTTTCCTCAACACGCACATAGGTGTAACCTCCACTGTCCATTGTTTCGACAATTTTTCCGGATATGGTCACGCTCTGTTGTGCTACGACAATTGAAGACGTAAGGACCAAAGTGATGACGAAGATACAGGCAAGTGCAACAGAAAGACTTTTCATAGCTTATGCTCCTTTGCGAAGGTTTTCTTATTAGTTTACCTATGATGAGAGAAAATGTCATCTCTCCACCAGCAAGCTACTCTCAAATAAGGCCAGATGTAGTTGCTGCAAAATTATTTCTGCTATTCCAAAAATGTGGATCGCGCAAAAGTAATATGTTAATATGTTTTTATGCAGGCATGGCGGAATTGGTAGACGCGCCAGACTTAGGATCTGGTGGGATTCCCTGTCCGAGTTCGAGTCTCGGTGCCTGCATGAGTAATTTGCGGGTCGCTGCTCAAAAAATTGTGCCGTTAAAGCAAAATGTGACGTAATTGACAAACTTTGCCTCCTTCCATGAACAGAGTAATATCTTAATTTTTCATGCCGCTTTCACAGATGTTGCCATCATCTCGTAACTGCTTCCATTGCCACTGACTGCTGAAGTTGCCGCTAATTATAATGCAGTGCGGCCAGAGATTGGTCGGGATTCTCGGTTGCCCCTTCATCTAGCTATTCTGTTGCCCTCTTACGATGACAGCATGATCTCGAAATACCTTGAACCCCGACCGTCGCGTTGGGACTGAGCAAAAAGATGGGTTTCACAGGAATGCGATTCGGAAAGCGGACAAACTATTCTAGATTAAATCATGAAAGGGCTGCTTCCCTCAGTGAGACCGTTGGTTATCTCTATGGTCCGCGCATTTTTTTTCCTTCATCCAACGGTAAGATAAGCAAGCAGAAGAGTTTAAAGCCCATCGAGCTGCGGATCCCTCGAATGAGACGGGCGTCCATATTCCGTCCACTGCCGGTTGCGAACCTTCTTACCATGGATCTTTCTCTGCTGAAGCTGATACCGCGGTGCCGCGACAATGTGCGTCGGTGTCGTCTACGCGTTAAGTTCCATGAAATCCGTGAGGTGAACCCAGCTCTCTGCGGCGTTATCCTTCATCCTGATCAAGCTATGCGGCTTCTGCCACGCCCACTGGTAAAGGCCTTTTGTTTTGGAGCGCAATCTCCCTTTAACCGTATAATTCCGGTAATCAAAAAGGGCCATAAGGCGATGAGAGGAAAATTGATTCTTTAGCCGATCTTTATATCGCTTTGTGACGATATCTATAGTCAAATTCTATAGAACTATATGCATATTTAATAGCCGATTATCTTGACAGTGCTTCACTCAAATATGATAGATTAAAAGAATAGCTAGATCAGGAAATATGTCAAGGAGTTGCACTATGTCATCGACAGTCTTAAACCTAGAGCCCACTCTCTCTCAACGGCTGCTGAAAGAGGTGATGGATCGGTCAGGTCAGAACTTATTGGCGTGTTATCAGTGTCGTCGGTGCGCCGCTGGTTGCCCCGTAGGCGACGAGACGGGGGTTACCCCTGACAGGTTGATCCGCATGGTATTATTGGGGGAAAAAGATGACGCACTCAATAACCTTTTGGTGTGGAAGTGCGTTGCCTGTTACACCTGTGGGACTCGTTGTCCGAACAACATTCATACTGCGAGGATAACTGAGACCCTGAAACAAATGTCCAAGGAAGCTCATATGGAGCCCATGACTCCAAAGGTTGCTGCCTTTCACGATTCTTTTACCACATCGGTCTCCCACTTTGGACGTATGAATGAGATGGAATTTATGGGTATGTATGAGATGAAAAATACTCGAAGTGAGGCTAAACATGGTAATTGGAAGGCGATCGTTGACGAAATAATGGACCAAGCCAAGCTCGGGCTTTCTATGATGAAGAACAAGCGCATGCATATCAGCGTTGCAAAGATCAAAGGACTCGCCGAGATTAAACGTCTATATAAAAAGGCCAAGGAAAAATCCGCTGGCCATTGAGCCGGTTCAGGCCCAGAATAGTAGCATTTAGAGGTAAAATATGGAAATAGCGTATTATCCAGGATGTACATTGCATGCTTCTTCGGAGTTTTATGACATCCAAAGTAGGCTTGTGTTAGGACAGTTGGGCGTGGAGCTTAAGGAGATCGATGACTGGAGCTGTTGTGGAGCGACCTCAGCAAGTAAAACCAACGAGTTTCTGGCTGTCGCCCTCCCGGCTCGCAACCTGGGCATTGCCGATGCCAGCGGTTTCTCCGAGATGCTGATCCCCTGTTCGTCCTGTTACAGTCGTTTGTTGGTGTCGCAGAAGATGCTGACAGATAATTCAGAGCTCAGATATAAGATAAACGCTGAACTCACTAAAAAGGTCGAAGGGAAGATAAAGATTAAGAGCATTGTCGAGGTTCTTGTTTCAAAGGTGAGGTCCGGCGAGATTGCCGAAAAGGCGACAAAGAAACTGGAAGGCCTGAAGCCGGCATGTTATTATGGCTGCCTTTTGACGAGGTTTCCCTATGATTTGGATGTGCCAGACAGCGTGGAAAACCCTCAGGGCATGGAGATTGTATGCAAGGCCCTGGGAGCAGAGCCATTAGACTGGAGTTATAAGACGGATTGTTGCGGGGCCTCTGCATCGGTCAATGACACTGATCAGGCGTTGGTCCTGATGTCGATGATCATGAAAGATGCCATAGGAAGGGGGGCTAATTGCTTTGTGACTACCTGTCCTATGTGCCAGCTTAACCTTGACGCATATCAAGACAAAGTAAGGAATAAATACGGAATCCAGAATAGGCTGCCTGTCTATTTTATTACCGAACTCTTGGGTGTGGCCATGGGCATGAGGCCCAAGAAGCTGCAGATTGACAGGCATTTTGTGGACGCTGTCGGACTTTTTAAGGAGTTAAAACTGCTATGAGTGTAACGTCTTTAGTCAATAAACGAGGATCAGTTTTGATAGTCGGCGGTGGTATCGGGGGAATGCAAGCCGCTCTTGATCTTGCTGACAGCGGATTTAGAGTGCACATGGTCCAGAATGATTCTTCTATCGGGGGCACGATGGTCATGCTGGATAAGACATTCCCTACCGGCGACTGTTCCATGTGCATGATTTCACCAAAGATGGTTGAGGTGGGCCGACACCTTAACATTAATGTCCACACGTTGGCTGAGGTGTTATCGGTCGAGGGGAATCCGGGTGATTTCACCGTAAAGGTCAAGTATGCTCCTAGATACGTTGACCCTGAGAAATGCACCGGTTGCGGTGCTTGTGAGGAAAAATGTCCCAGAAAGGTACCCAGTGAGTTTGAACAGGGACTCGCTCCCCGCAAGGCAATTTACTCCATGTTCCCTCAAGCTGTTCCTAACACGAGGGCCATTGATGAGAAAAACTGTCTGTTCCTCAATAAGGGACGTTGTCGTCTTTGTGAAAAGGCCTGTAAGGCCGGTGCCATTAACTACGAAGATAAGGGGAAAGAGATCACACTTAATGTGGGAGCCATCATTCTTGGCCCGGGACTGGACCGATATGATGCCAGAGTGAGGGGAGAGCTGGGCATGGGACGCTGGAAAAATGTTGTCTCTGCCATCCAGTTCGAGCGTATTCTCTCTGCATCGGGCCCTTACAAGGGTGAGGTGAAGCGGCCCTATGATGAAAAACACCCCAAAAAGGTGGCATGGATTCAGTGTGTGGGCTCCAGAGACTCCCACAATGCGAACCCTTGGTGCTCCTCTGTATGCTGCATGTATGCCACGAAGCAGGCAATCATTGCCAAGGAGCACGATGCCCACATAGAGCCGACCATTTTCTTTATGGAAATGAGGGCCTTTGGTAAAGACTTTGACAAGTATGTTGAGCGGGCCAAGAACCAATACGGTGTTCGTTACCAGCGCGCCATGATCTCCGCAATCCGTGAAGAGCCAGGCACAGGGGATCTGATGCTCCGATACGCTGCCGAAGATGGTAAGCTCATTAATGAGACCTTTGATATGGCGGTACTATCCATTGGTCTTGAACCACATAAGAATGCCATAGAGTTTGCGAAGACCTTTGGTATCCAAACCAATTCTTTTCGATTTCCCCGGACATCTTCACTTAGGCCTGTGGAGTCAACCAGGGAGGGGATTTTTGTCACCGGTGCCTATCAGGGGCCAAAAGATATTCCTGATACTGTGATGCAAGGAAGTGCAGTGGCCGGCGAGGTTATGGCGCTCCTGAGTGAAGCTCGCGGTACAGAGACGATCGCGAAGGAGTTGCCACCGGAAAAGGATCTCACTGGGCAAGAGGCGAGAATCGGGGTTTTTGTATGCCACTGTGGAATCAATATAGCCTCCCAAGTGGACATAGAGAAGGTGGTCGAGGCGGTGAAGGACTTGCCTGGAGTGGCGTATACTACCAATACTCTTTACGCATGCTCTCAGGACACGCAGGAATTCTTGAAGAGCGTCGTCAAGGAGCACAATCTCAACAGGGTTGTCGTTGCCTCTTGCACGCCGCGGACCCATGAGCCTTTATTCCAGGAAACAATCCGTGATGCTGGCCTGAACAAGTATCTCTTTGATCTTGCTGACATCCGTGAACAATGTTCGTGGTGCCATATGGGACACAAGGAAGAGGCTACAAAGAAAGCTATACTGATTGTGAAAATGGCCATAGCCAAGGCACGGCTTCTCGAACCCCTTAAGACCGACACGGTGGGGGTAACTCCCTCCGCCCTGATTATAGGAGGTGGCATTGCGGGCATGACGGCAGCCCTCTCACTCGGGGAACAGGGTTTTGAAGTACACATTGTAGAAAAAGAAAATCAACTTGGCGGCCTCGTGAGAAACCTCTACCGGACGCTTGAGGGAGAGGATGTCCAGTCCTTCTTGAAGTCCAGAATCGCAGAGGTTCAGGCGCATCCGCGCATTAGAGTGCACACCGGCGTGGAGGTCAACAAAACCGACGGTTTTGTGGGTAACTTCAAAACAACGCTTACTGATGAGACTCAGATAGAACACGGAGCAATCATCTTAGCTACTGGTGGCGTTGAATACGATCCTGTTGAATATATATACCAGGAAAGCGATCATGTAATCACTCAGCGGGAACTGGAAAAAAAGCTTTCAATCGAGAAAGCAAAATCGGGTGAACGCTTTGTTATGATTCAGTGTGTCGGGTCCCGTGAAGAACCGAACCAGTATTGCTCCCGTATTTGCTGTCAAGATGCTGTTAAAAATGCCATCGTTATCAAAGAGACCAATCCCGATGCGCAGGTCATCATAGTTTACCGTGACATCAGGACTTACGGGCTACGCGAGGAATACTATAAGAATGCGCGAGACAAGGGTGTCATTTTTGTGCGCTATGAAGTGGATAAAAAACCGGAGGTTGAGCAAGTCGGGGAGAGAGTCAGGATAAAGACTTGGGATTATATGCTTAACAAGGAATTGGCCATAGATGCGGATTGGTTGATCCTTTCGACAGGGCTCAGGCCTCATCCGACTACCGAAAAAGTGGGTGCAATGTATAAGGTCACCAGGAACCCTGACGGCTATTTTCTTGAGGCCCATGTGAAGCTTCGTCCAGTTGATTTCCCCAGCGAAGGGATCTTTGTTGCCGGTCTGGCTCACGCGCCGAAGAATCTTGATGAAACAATCAGTCAGGCATTAGCTGCCGCGGGCCGTGCAGGGGTCGTTCTCTCCCATGAACGACTAGCGGTGTCTGGGATCATTGCGAAACATAGGAAAGAACTTTGCATGTCTTGCCTGAGTTGCTTCAGGGTGTGTCCCTTTGACTCACCATATATTGATGAGCATGGCAAGGTGGCCCACAATGAGGTCAAGTGTCATGGCTGCGGGATCTGTGCAGGCATTTGCCCCGCGAAGGCATTCCAGGTTAACAACTTCCGGGACGATCAGATTTATGCAATGATTGACGCAGCGGTAGAGTGCGAATCTGGCATCGTTGGCGGATAATGCACTACTTTTGACGTGATAAATATGAGGAAAAAAGGGGGATTAAGTAATGGTACAACTCGCGGAGCCGGTGGAGCAGAAGCAGGTTTCCTCAATTGAGCGACCACATGAGACCCCACCGGATTGGGAGCCAAACATAATAGCTTTTGCCTGTCACTTCTGTGCATTCGCTGCGGCAGATTTGGCGGGAGTGATGCGGCTCTCATACCCATCGAATGTTAAGGTCATCAGACTTCCGTGTACGGGGAAACTGGACCACATGCATATCCTTCGAGCATTCGAGCGGGGCGTGGATGGCATATTTGTGGCTGGGTGACTGCAAGAGCAATGTCATTACCTGGAGGGTAATACATACGCTGCAAGAAGAGTCAAGTATTTAAAAAATCTACTGCCCAAAGTGGGCATCGATCCTGAGCGCCTGGAGATGTTTAATTTGTCAGCAGCCATGGGGCCACGGTGGGCTCAAATCTGTACCGAGTTCACGGAGCGAATTCGAAGGATTGGTCCTTCGCCTCTCTGGCTTGCCGAGCACAAGGGAAACGGGATTAAAAGGAGTGAATAGCGATGATTGTTGGCCAACAGAAGCCATTTGATGAAATTTGGGAGATGGTAAAGGGTTTCAAAAGAGTGCTGGTCTTCGGGTGTAACACCTGTGTCGCAATTTGTCATGCTGGTGGCAGCAAGGAGGCTGAAATACTTGCCTCCATGATCAGGATGAAAGCCAAGCAGGAAGGTGTGGCCATGGAGGTTAACCATGCGGGGATAGAAAGGCACTGTGAACCGGAATTTTTTGATCCTCTTATGAATGATGTGAAGACCTATGATTTGGTGCTTTCCACAGCCTGCGGCGTGGGTGTCAACTTTCTAGCCGAAAGAATTGGCGACATCCCAGTGTATCCCGGGATAAATACCTCTTTTTTTGGAGCGGTCCCAGAGGCGGGAGTTTTTACGGAATTATGTGCGGGATGCGGCAATTGCATCCTCCATTTAACTGGCGGGATTTGCCCGATTGCCCGCTGTTCCAAACAGTTAATGAATGGACCATGTGGCGGAACCAACAAGGGCAAGTGTGAGGTCAGCGATACTGTCGATTGCGGTTGGTACTTGATCATCGAGAGGATGAAACGGCTCGGTACTCTCGAAAAACTGATGGAGATCCAGCCACCCCGGAACTGGTCCTTTGGGACGCATGGTGGACCCCGGAGGGTTACTTTAGAGCATATTAAAGAATTCGAGGAAAAAGAAGAGAAAAAAGGTTAAGCTGGCGGGAGGAGAAATAGATGAAAAGCGGAAGCAATCTTGAACGAGTTATTCTGAGCGGTCAGCCTGCAGTAACAGCTGAGTTAGGCCCGCCCATGAGCGCTGATCCACATGAGGTGATTCATAAGGCAAAGATACTGAAAGGCTTCTGTGATGCCGCAAACATCACTGACTGTCAGACTGCTGTCGTGCGTATCTCCAGCATCGGAGGTGCGGTGTTGGCTTTGAGAGAAGGGCTTGAGCCGGTGATGCAGATGACGTGTCGTGACCGTAATCGTATTGCCATACAGGCAGATCTCCTTGGAGCGGCTGCCTTAGGAGTTAAGAACTGCCTCTGCATCGCGGGAGACCATCAGAAATTCAGTGCAGCGGGACGACTCAAGGGGCATCCCGGCGCAAAAAACGTATATGATGTTGACACTACACAACTTGTTGGTATCCTGAAAAAGATGCGTGACGAAGGCCTGCAGGAGGGCGGCGACAAACTTGAAGTACCACCAAAATTCTTCATCGGCGCTTCATGGACTCCCGCGGCTGATCCAATTGACTGGCGGCCGTACAATTTGAAGAAAAAGGTGGATGCAGGAGCTGACTTTATTCAGACACAGGGTATTTTTGATGTTGAGATATTTAAGTCGCAAATGGAGAAGGCTAGGAACTTAGGCATCCATGAGCGAACGGCAATCCTCGGAGGAATCATCGTACCAAGAACTATGATGATGCTCAAATATATGGATGCTTCGGTTGCCGGTGTGAGCGTTCCCAAGCCGATGATAGAACGGATGAAGAAGGCAAAGGACGCCGCTGGTGACGACAAAAAAAAGGCCAAGGAGCTGCAGGAAGAAGAAGGGATCAGGATCACTGTGGAACTCATCCATCAAGTTTTGGAGATTCCTGGGATTAAGGGCGTGCATGTTCAGGCTATTGAATGGGAGACGGCAATTGAAAGGATTGTCAAGGCGGCGGGTCTCTACCCGCGTCCTAACATATCGGAGGCATAACTCTAGATAATAGCTCTTAAGCCGTTTTGAATGTCTTGTAGGGCGAGGAGTAACTCCTCGTCCTCTTTGTTTTGATTAATTCCCGTCAGCTCAGGTTTATATCTTCAAGTAATAGTTTATAAATATTATGCTAACAACTTGAAAGCTATCAACATAATGTTTAAATACGGATCGACATAAGTTATTGAATAGCGTTTGAGGAGAGCCTTTGCATTCGACAGAAGCCGGAATCTGAGTGGGATAGAACGAGCCAGTGCTCCGGACTGCCAGCCCCAAAAAAGAGGGTGAAGTCGTATGGTCAAAAATTAAACAGGCCCTTGAAGAAAGAATCGGAACTAAACGCCACAAGAGGCGAAGTTACTTACCATTTACTTCATGCAGTTGATTAGTAAGGCACAGTAAAGTACTTGATTGATAAGAAGTAATAATGTAGGGAGAGATTTGATTTCAGGTTGTGAAGGACGTAATGGCAAGGTGGAGATAACGATTTTAAGGGGCAGATCGGGACGGGATATTGAATGAACGCATCTTGGTAGACCGCTATGGACCGTAGGGCACCTATTGCTTACATATTTGGTGAACGACATAATTGGAAGGTAGCGGGGGAAACGTGCCAGCGGCCTCAAAAAGACGTTTCCATCGCGTGTTTGAGGTATAAAGGAAAGAAAACCTCGCATGGTCTTGAGGACCAGATTATCACCTATATCAAGTGGGAGGAGAGACAGGATTCCGGTCGAGCGAACCTTGTTCTGTCAAAAAGTGTCACGGGCTTGCCCGTGGCTATCTACGTCTTTTTTCAAAAGGCGGACTGTAGGAGGTTTGTTTTAATCTGGCCGTACGGCAAGCTTGAAGTTTTATCGTCTTTATACTATAGTTAAAATCACATGGATTATTCGATTAAAATAGGCGGCGAAGCAGGACAAGGGTTACAGACGATTGGGAACACTCTCGCAAAGGTTTTCTCAAGATTTGGCTATCATGTATTTACCCACCAGGACTATGAGTCGCGCATAAGAGGTGGTCACAATTACTATCAGGTAAGGTTGTCAGACAAGCCTGTGATGGTGTCCAGAGACAAGATTGACATCCTCGTGGCTTTGGACAAAGAAAGCATTTCTCTTCATGAAAAGGAGCTTTCAGAAAACGGGCAGGTCATCTACGATTCGTCGTTAGCCCTGGAGATACATAATAAGACAAATTTTCTTGACATTCCTTTTGAAAAATTGTCCTTGGAGTTTAGTGGGAACAAGATCATGGCAAACACTGTCGCCATTGGTGCAGTGTTGGGAATACTTGGTTTGAAGTTGGACGTTCTTCTTGGCATCATCAGTGATACCTTCAAGAGTAAAGGTCACGATATCATAACAGCCAATATCAAGGCCGCGATGGCAGGGCATGATTTTGCAGTCAAACACAGAGATAAATGCTCCTTCTCGCCAACTCCAGAATCTAACCCTAAAATGCTTATCAATGGGGTTGATGCCATAGGACTCGGGGCACTCAGTGGCGGATGTAAATTTTATGCCGCATATCCGATGACACCATCCACCGGTGTTATGCTCTATATGGCAAGTAAGGCAGAGGAATATGGCGTTATTGTGGAACAGGCAGAGGATGAGATTGCTGCTATCAATATGGTATTGGGCGCGTCCTTTGCGGGGGTGAGAGCTATGACCGGCACGTCGGGAGGTGGGTTCGCATTGATGGTCGAAGGTCTGTCATTGGCGGGCATGACTGAGACCCCGGTAGTGATCGCTCTGGGGCAGAGACCTGGACCTGCGACGGGTTTTCCCACGAGGACAGAGCAGGGGGACCTTCTCTTTGCGCTCCATGCTGGGCACGGTGAGTTTCCTCGGGTCATTTTTGCCCCCGGCACCCCCGAACAGCTTTTTTATCTTACCAACAAGGCTTTTGATCTTGCCGAAAAATATCAGATACCTGCCTTGGTGATTTTTGACCATTACCTTGCTGATGCAGAATGGACATTCGACAGCTTTGACCTTAATAAGATCAAGTATACTGATCACAGGATCAGGGGTGATGCATTCAAGAGCCTATCGGATTATAAGAGGCATGCCTTCACTGATACTGGGGTATCGGATCTGGGAATACCTGGCGATTCAACCCATGTGGTAGTGACCGATAGCGACGAGCACGATGAGGAAGGTCATATGATCGAAGATGCCGAAACAAGAAAAAGGATGATAGACAAAAGACTCTTTAAGAAGCTTCCCCTAATCAGGCAGGAAATGGAACCACCCACCATCTATGGTGAACGAACGCCGGAGATAGTCGTGGTGGGATGGGGTTCGACTTATGGGGTAATGAAAGAGGCCGTTGATGTGCTGTCGACTTCAAAAAGTATCGCCATGCTCCATTTCAGTGAGGTCTATCCCCTGCCATCGACTGCCGAGGGAGATTTTCGTCGACTGTTGGGCGGGGCCAAGCAGACGATTTGCATAGAAAACAACGCCACCGGACAGTTTGAACAGTTTTTAAAGACAGAGGCCGGATGCGTATTTAACGCACGTTGCAATAAATATGACGGAAGGCCATTTATCCTGGAAGAACTCTTAGGAGAGTTGAATGCCCACATCGGAAGAATATAAAGAACGAAATCCGGCGTGGTGTCCGGGGTGCGGTAATTTCAGTATCCTCAAGGCCTTCAGAGAAGTTGTGGCTGAGCTCAACATTTTGCCTCATCAGTTTACCATTGTCTCTGGCATCGGGCAAGCTGGTAAATTCCCTCATTATGTGAATTGCAATACTTTCAACGGTCTTCATGGCAGGACTCTACCTGTGGCAACCGCACTGAAGCTGGCAAACCATGAAATGCTTGTTATTGTCGTCGCAGGGGATGGGGACTGTTATGGTGAGGGCGGAAATCACCTGATGCACGCCATGAGAAGAAACGTTAATGTCAAAGTATTTGTTCATGACAACCAGATATACGGACTTACAAAGGGACAGGCTTCGCCCACAAGCATGGAGGGTATGAAAACAAAGAACCAGCCCTTTGGCGTCTTATCCGAACAGCTTAACCCTATCTCCCTGGCAGTGGCGCTTGATTGCAGCTTCGTTGCTCGCGGGTTTTCGGGAGACATGGTGCACTTGAAAGAGTTGATTAAAGAGGCAATAAATCATAAGGGGTTCTCGCTCGTGGATATTTTGCAGCCCTGTGTCACATTCAATAAGGTGAACACTTATGACTGGTACCGCCAAAGGGTTTATCATTTTACGCCAGATTATGATCCGCAAGACAGGCTTGGTGCCTTCAAGAAAGCGCTTGAATGGGGGGACCGCATCCCTGTAGGGATAATATATAGAAACCAACGTCCAGTGTTTGAGGAGAGGATCCCAGTTATAAAAGACAGCCCCCTTGTCAAACAAGCCCCGCATCTTACTCAGATAGAAATCACTCTTCGGGAGTTCTACTAGGCATATCATTCAAACCGGGGAAAGACCGTAGGTGGTTGCTGTCAGCCCTCAGCCAAAGCTGACACAAGAGACACGGGGCTGTTGAGAAGAGACCGTGATCAAAAGTACGGGAGGAGTCAATAGTGCTTGATTGTCTTTTCAAACCTAGCTCCATCGCTATTATTGGCGCCTCAAATGATTATAAGAAGGTCGGCAGTGTGGTCTTAAGTAATCTTCAGAAATACAGTTTTAAGGGGAACATTTATCCTATTAACCCGTCTGCCACCGAAGTCCTCGGCGTAAAGGCGTATTCTCAGGCGTCTAACATAGGAAGTCCGATTGACCTTGCGGTTATAGCAATTCCCGCCAAATATGTTCCTGACGCGCTCATTGATTGTTCTCATGCAGGAGTCGGGGTGGCAGTCATATTGAGTGCCGGCTTCAAGGAGGCCGGACACGAAGGAATCAAGCTTGAGAATGAAATTAAGAAGATCAGTTTAGATAATGGGATTAGGCTTCTTGGTCCAAACTGCCTCGGTGTTATCAACACCTCTAATAATATGAATGCGACTTTTGCCGGAGAGATGCTCCCAAAGGGCAGGACTGCGTTCTTCTCTCAGTCAGGCGCTCTCGGAATAGCGATACTGGACTGGGCCCTCGGTAATCAGATGGGATTTTCCAAATTCATCAGCCTTGGCAATAAGACAGACTTGAACGAAACTGACTTCATCGAATATTTTGTAAGTGATGAGGAAACAGATATTATTCTCGGTTACATAGAGGATGTAATCGATGGTAAGAAATTCATGGAGGTAGCAAGAAGGGCAACCAAAATAAAACCAGTCATCCTGATAAAGGCCGGGGGAACAGAGGCAGGGGCAAGAGCTGCGTCTTCACATACGGGAGCACTTGCAGGGTCGGAGATTGCATTTAACTCGGCATTCACGCAGACCGGCGTCATACATGCCAAAGGGATTCAGGATTTATTCGATTGCGCCATGGCCTTCTCAGGGAGGAAATTGCCTCAGGGGAACAGGCTGCTCATTGTCACCAATGCGGGAGGTCCTGGAATTTTGGCAGCAGACATGTCTGAACGATTAGGTCTCATGCTTCCACCCATGACGGCGGAGAATATAGACTTCATCTCCTCACGCCTCCCTTCGAATGCTTCGCTTTACAATCCTGTGGACATCATAGGGGATGCAACCTCGGAAAGGTATGCCACGGTGTTGAGCAGAGCTATCAACGATCCTCATATTGAGGGAATCCTCGTAATACTCACGCCTCAGGCGATGACCGACGTCGAAAACACGGCGGATATTGTAATTGAAGAAACGACACATACGGAGAAGCCGATTATCACGTCTTTCATTGGAGACATGAAGGTCAGGAAATCAATTGAAAAGTTAAAATCTCGTGGCGTCCCTAGCTTTTCTTATCCTGAACTTGCGGTGACTGCCTTCAAGAGACTTGTCGACTATCGCCTGTGGAAAGACAGTCAAGAGATAGATGCGCCAACGCATGTGTCGAACAAAGAACCTGCTGGTAAGATAATAACTGAATTGCTAACCTCTGGCAGGTATGAGATAGGAGAAGATACTTCGATGAAGATCCTTTCTCATTATGGATTTACTTTCCCCGAAAGAGCGTTGGTGCGCAGTGCAACAGAGGCTTCAGCGATTGCGGAACGGATAGGATTCCCAATAGCAATGAAGATTGCGTCTCCTGATATACTGCACAAGACAGACGTCGGTGGAGTTAGGCTCAATATAAATACGTTGGCAGCAACGGAGAACGCTTTTATAGAAATAACGACTAATGTGAAGAGGTTCATGCCTGATGCATTTATCACCGGCGTGATGATCTATGAGATGATACAGGGTGGCAAAGAAGTAGTTCTTGGTATTAACTATGACAGGAGCTTTGGTCATATGATCATGTTTGGTCTGGGTGGCATTTATATTGAAGTATTGAAAGACGTTTCCTTCAGAATAGCGCCAGTGACCCGTAGTGAGGCACTTGCCATGGTTCATGAAATAAAAGCCAGCGCTCTTTTGAAAGGGGTAAGAGGAGAAAAACCGGCTGATGTGGAGGCGGTGGTCGATGGCATACAGAATCTTTCCGCTCTTGTCACCGACTTTCCGATGATACACGAGCTTGACGTTAATCCATTTATGGTAATGAATAGGGGGGCTTTTGCACTGGATGCGAGGATCATTCTGAAGAGCCAATAGTTAGCCATTTCTTGACTGTTGGTGACCTCATCTTATCAATCCCATTCTTAAAGGGTAATTAAGAAAAGGTTAATGCATTGCGAGGAGGAAGCGATGATACCAGTACTTGTAGCATCAAATACACCTTTCTGTGGAAAGGCTTTTATCACCCTTGGGCTTGCCTTGAATTTGAAGGAGCAGGGATATAAAGTAGGCTTCATAAAACCCTTTGGCAAAATGCCTGTAAAAAAAGGAAGAGAGGTATTTGATGAGGATGCCATTTTTATTAAAGAAACCGTTGGACTACCAGAACCATACGCGATAGTCTCTCCCTTCGTGCTTGGGTTTGAGATGCAAACATTGATGCTGGAGGGAAGAGCCGAGGGAGTGAAGAAAAAAGTAATGGCTGCCTTCGACTCACTGAGGGATAAGGATATCGTTATCATCATTGGGCCACATGACCTCTTCGAGGGGTCTCTATTGAACATCAATGTCCTTTCCCTTATGGAAGATATGAACGCCCACGTCCTTATGGTTGAGCAATGGAGGGGGTTCATCTCATTAGATTCACTCTTCGGGGCATACCAATTGATCAAAGAAAGATTTTTGGGCGGCGTGATAAACAAAGTCCCAGGCAATGTCATCCCCTATCTAAAAGAGACGATCGGACCCTTCCTTGAAAATAGGGGCATAAGGATTTTCGGCACTTTTCAAAAAGATAAGCTTCTTGAATCCGTCACAGTGCGGCACCTTGCCGAAGTGCTAAAAGGGAACATCCTCTGCTGTGAGGACAAGATAGATGAGTTTGTTGATAATTTCCTGATTGGTGCCATGGATGTGGATAGCGCTCTGAGTTATTTTATGAGGACACCCAACAAGGCGGTCATTACCGGGGTTTACAGGACCGATATACAACTTGCGGCAATTGAGACCTCAACAAAATGTATAATTCTCACTGGCGGTCTGCATCCAACTGATGTGGTTATGGGAAAAGCGCGGATAAAGGGAATACCGCTTATCTCCGCACCGGGCGATACCTTTACGACAGTCGATAAAATTGAATCAATTATGGGTCGCACTATTATAAGAGACCAGCGAAAGGCTGACCGTGCAAGGGAATTGGTACAAAATGAATTTGACATGAGTAGGCTCTTGGCATTGTTGAAGACTCCTGTGTAAGGCGTTATCACGAGAATATTACGGGTGAGTCATGACCCCTGGAATGAGCCTTCCTGCTCAAGGGCCTTTTTTAGGCAGGGCCGATTCACTTGATCTCTGAGGCGGTTTTTATTGCCTTCGTGTCTTCTCTCGCTTTTTCAGTAGAGCTTTTATTAAAGCCTATCATCGGACATGAACGATGTGGTGCTGTCGGCCCGCTGAAGAAAGAGTTCCGTGCGTGCGCTACAGGGGCAACTTTATTTTTCAATTTCGGCAACGGTGGGGTTCATTACGTTCTGCAAAAAAAGACCCCCTTTTGTTACTCAATCCCAGTTAGGTGATCTGGTTGTGCCCGCCGAATAGAGCGTTCTTGTCCATAGCAATCGCAGATCTGCTGAGCTACTTTGTAGGATAAATTCCCACTCTGTTTTAGCAACAATCTTACAACAAAATGAGAATTACGCCTATTTTAAATTACTTTTTTTTCGGCTATAATTAAACTTGGAATGACACAAAGGGATTAAAAATGTTGACTTTTGTCATTTGCATACTATAGTTTTTATGGAATTATTAATTTTTATCACTTAACACCAAAAGGGGGAATAATGAAAAACCTAGTAGCGAATTCAAAGCAGTTTCTAAGCATCATAAGGAGATGGCAGAAGTTAGAGGACGGCACCATTAAAAGCGCAGAGGGAATGATTAACAAGACGACTAACCCTTTTGTAAGGACAACCATGGAGATGATCAAACATGATTCCGAGAAGCATAAAATTGTGTTGCAGGCAATTATTGATGCCGCTACAAAAGAAGCCCCCCACTTAAGACCAGATGAACTTGCATCTCTTGCTGCCATGCTATATAAACATATGGAGATAGAGGCGCAATCAATTCAGCTTGCAGCAGAAGCATTCAAGAACAGTAAGCTTTTTGTCACAGGCTATTTTTTGTCGGCTCTGTTAGAGGATGAGACAAAACATCATCGCATGATTACTCAGCTCACGGATGAATTGAAGAAGGCATCAATCTCGACATCTACAGGTGCTCGCCGTCGCAAAGGAGATTAGATACAGTATTGAGTGTTGTGTGGGGAATGTGCATTATCGATGTGCCTGAAAGAGGGAGTGTACACAGTTCATACGGCGAGATGGGAAGATAGCGCGGTTGTCTGGGTGTTTACACATATGACCATCAGTAAATTACATGGGTTCTGACTTAATTTGCATCTCTAAAGACAATCCCCCGCGGGCCTTCCTGAAGGGGGACGTCTTAAACTTGGATCGTGTTTAAGGAGAAACGGAGGAATCTCAAATGGAAAGACAAGGTGCGGTCACAATTAATGGGCATCCCCTCACACTTATTGGTCCGGAACTCAAGACAGGGGATAGGGCTCCTGATTTTAAGGTCATTGATGGAGAACTTAAGGAAACTGCATTAAAGGACTTCTCGGGCAAGATTAAGATCATCAGCGTTACTCCATCCCTTGACACGCCGGTGTGTGATCTTCAAGCCCGGCGTTTTAATCAGGAGGCGTCGAAGTTTTCAGATGATGTGGTCGTGCTCAACATAAGCATGGATCTTCCTTTTGCGATTGCGCGGTTTTGCACGAGCGCGGGTATCGATAAGGTGAAGGCATATTCAGACCATCGGGAAGCATCTTTTGGGGTAGCGTATGGAGTTTTGATCAAGGAATTAAGGCTCCTTGCACGTTCCATAGTGATTATAGATAGAAATGATGAAGTAAGATATATTCAGATTGTTCCCGAGGTGACCCATCATCCCGACTATGACACGGCGTTGAGTAAAGTTGGGAAATTACTCGATCAGAAATGAATTTATAAAGATGTGAAGCGGGGGTAATGCTTAAGGGGTAGAATGCTTTGGAGCTAAGTTTTGAGGCATGGAAAGCAACGGCATTGTAACCACTAGGGACGGAGAGGTTCCCATTATCGGCCATAAGCTTAAAGTTGCAGATAGGGCGCCTGAATTTGTGGTCATTTATAAAGACCAAAAAGATAGAGGGCTAGGCGATTTTGATCGTGAGACTGCCAAGCTGCCGGACAATTTGCTAGCGCTCAACATGAGCATGGATTTTCCTTTTGCGATGGCGAAGCTCTGTGAGACAGCGCGCATTGAGAATGTCGATAACTACGATATTATAAAAAATGCCGAGGTTGTGAGAGACATAGCAGGCCATCCTCATTATACTTAGGCTTTATCGGTAGCCCAAGGCCTGTGGCTTGGCATTTGCGAATACCTTTTGTGAATAAGCAAGAGAAGAGGCAGATGCTAAGAAGCGAGAATTTACAGCGTTGAGAAAATTGGGGTTGGTAGCCATATTTTTTGGCTTTTTCAAATCTAGTGACGATAAATGAAAATGGAGGTAAAAGCTATGCCATACGCAGCAAAAGATTATTCAAAACTTGTTGGGATGCAGGGATTCAGCGAAACCATCTTAAAAAACCATTTCACTCTTTATCAGGGGTACGTAACAAACACAAACAAGGTGTTGGATGCTCTTTCTCAGATGCTGACCGAAGGTAAAACAGCCACCACTGAATTCGCCGAGTTAAAGCGCAGACTGGGCTGGGAGTTCAACGGGATGAGACTCCACGAGTATTATTTCGAGAACCTAGGAGGAAAATCCCCACTTAACAAAGATGGGAAATTTGCGAGGAAGATCGCCGAAGACTTCGGTAGTTATGAATTATGGGAGAAGGATTTCAAGGCAACAGGAACTATGCGGGGGATCGGATGGATAGCGCTTTATCAAGATATCGAGAATGGTAAGCTCATTAATTTTTGGATCAATGAGCATGATGTGTCGCATCCTGCCGGCTGTATACCACTCCTGATCATGGATGTCTTTGAACATGCCTTTATGATTGATTACGGTTTGAAGAGGGCAGATTATATCGAAGCATTTTTTAAAAACATTGATTGGTCGGCGGTTGAAGCAAGGGGGAAATAACTCTTGCCTATAAGGAGGTAATATGCCACTAATTGAGTGTGATGGGTCGACAACCGAATTGGACGATGAAGGGTTCCTGAAGAACGCTGATGAGTGGAATGTGAAGGTAGCCATTGCGATTGCAAGGCAACAGGGAATAGAAAAGCTGACAGAGGAAAGGATGAAAGTAATCAACTTCATGAGGGATTACTATACAGAATTTAATGCATTCCCAATCTTACGAGCAGTCTGTAAAAACATCCATCAGCCCAGGGAATGTGTAAATGAACAATTCATAGATCCTCTGAAAGCATGGAAAATTGCAGGACTCCCAAACCCAGCCGTAATCGCTAGCTCTTCTTCCGACAGCGCGGAGAGGATCTTTAGGATGCTGGTGCCTGATTAAAAAAGAGATGTTCCAATGATTATCCTTAAAGTGAGTTAATCCTTAATTCCCGTTTAGGAATTACTTTATGGGAGGCTAATGCGGCAAGAGGATTCTTGTTTTTTACGAAATCCTCTTGCATCTTAGCCTAAATCCTGCCGATGAAACACTTCATGCACTTATAAGACAAGGGTCAAGATCTTATTAGAGCGAGCTCGACACTAAGCTAGAAAAGTCTTTCGATGCTTTCACCGTAATTCACGAGCGATGACTTGATCAGGTGGCTGAAGATGGTATCAGCCACTCAATAGCGGGCTGAAAAGAAAGAAATTCAAATGCTATGTCACGGTAAGCATTTAAA
>JBKQMP010000080.1:0-11612 GCA_052146665.1 Dissulfurispiraceae bacterium | reverse complement strand
CCCATCCGAAAATAGCTCCGTTAGCTCTTCTTTATTCGCCTTGAGGTTATTGTTAAGGAATCGCTGATTGCCACGTCCTTTGTTTGCAATAGCTACCTATTTTGGCTATACTATTTTTTTTATGGCAGGAGTCTTCCTCACCGGGGGAGCCGCCAAAATGGCGCGCATTGGATCTCAGCAGCATCGAAGGGGAAAGATCATGCAATTATGGAGTAGCGCCGTGGGGAAAAAGATCCTGATGGCGATCACTGGCTTTGGAATGTTAGGTTTTGTCATAGTGCATCTACTGGGCAATTCCTCTATTTTCATTGGGCCTGACGGGATTAACGCTTATGCAAAGCATCTGCACAGCCTTCCCCCACTTGTTTGGTCATTCCGCTCCGTCATGCTCACCCTCTTTTCTATACATGTACTCTTAGGCATTCAGCTGACACTTCAAAACAGTGCCGCCAAACCAGAGCCATATGCGATCAAGAAAAGCCTTTGCACAACCTTTGCGGCCAAGAACATGATCTGGACAGGAGCCCTGATCGGCGCTTTTCTTGTCTACCACCTGCTCCACTTTACAGCGCAGATCACCAACCCTGAGATCTCCTCTGACAGGAACCTTGATGCCATGGGAAGGCCCGACGTATTCAAGATGGTAGTGCTCAGTTTTCAGCAGGTGCTTATTTCACTGATTTATTGCATTGCGCTGATCGCTCTTGCCTTGCATCTGACTCATGGCATCCAGAGTTGCTTTCAAACTGTGGGGTTGAATAACGAAAAGGCCCTTCCGTTGATAGTGAAGGCTGCAATGGTCATAGCCGTGATCCTCTTTGTCGGGTATTTATCCATTCCAATGGTTATTCTTACAGGCATTCTGAAAGGTTAGGGAGGCTGCAATGACACTTGACGGAAAATGTCCGACTGGTCCTCTCTCTGAAAAATGGGATCGGCACCGCCAGGCAATGAAGTTAGTAAATCCCGCCAATAAGCGGAAGTATACTGTCATTGTAGTCGGCACCGGTCTTGCCGGCGCCTCTGCGGCTGCAAGCCTTGGAGAACTCGGGTATCACATTGAGGCCTTTTGTTATCAGGATAGTGCCAGGCGAGCACACAGTATTGCGGCTCAAGGAGGGATCAATGCCGCGAAGAATTATCCGAACGACGGGGACAGCGTCTACCGGCTATTCTACGACACCGTCAAGGGAGGGGATTTCAGGTCTCGCGAGGCAAATGTCTACCGGCTGGCGACGCTCAGCAACAACATCATTGATCAGTGTGTGGCACAGGGCATCCCCTTTGCGCGTGACTATGCGGGTTATCTTGACAACCGCTCCTTCGGGGGCGCTCAGGTGTCCCGCACTTTCTATGCGAGGGGACAGACTGGTCAGCAGTTGCTCCTTGGGGCCTATTCAGCGCTTTCCCAACAAATAAAGGCTGGGACGGTCAATCTTCATACAAGGGCAGAAATG
Organism: Dissulfurispiraceae bacterium; assembly: GCA_052146665.1. Classification (GTDB taxonomy): domain Bacteria; phylum Nitrospirota; class Thermodesulfovibrionia; order Thermodesulfovibrionales; family Dissulfurispiraceae; genus JBKQMP01. The sequence continues at coordinate 10,155 of JBKQMP010000080.1, read as the reverse complement.
CTCGACCTTGTCGTAGTGGATGGAGAGGCCAAAGGGATCACTGTCCGCGACCTGGTGACTGGAGAAGTTAAAAGTTTCGCAGCGGATGCCGTCTGTCTCTGCACCGGCGGATATGTCAATGTCTTTTATCTCTCCACAAACGCGATGGGATCCAATGTGACCGCAACGTACCGCGCTTACAAAAGAGGGGCTTTCTTTGCAAATCCGTGTTATACACAGATACACCCAACCTGTATCCCTATAACCAGCGCCCATCAGTCCAAGCTTACGTTGATGTCCGAGTCGTTGCGAAATGACGGGAGGATATGGGTCCCGAAGGATAAGGACAACAGACGTCGGCCCGAAGACATCCCCGAACCTGACCGAGATTACTTCCTGGAACGCAAGTACCCGAGTTACGGAAACCTTGCCCCACGGGACATCGCATCACGCGCCGCCAAAGAGGTCTGCGACGAAGGACGCGGGGTAGGCAGCGGCGGCAGGGGAGTCTATCTTGATTTCGCCGATGCCATAAAGCGCTTGGGGACAGATGTCATCAGCCAACGGTATGGGAACCTCTTTGACATGTATGAGAAGATAACGGCGGAAGATGCGTACAGACAGCCGATGCGTATCTATCCTGCTCCGCATTACTCCATGGGCGGGTTGTGGGTGGACTACAACCTCCAGAGCAATCTGAGCGGCCTTTTTGTGCTCGGCGAGGCAAATTTTTCAGACCATGGCGCCAACCGCCTTGGGGCCAGTGCGCTCATGCAAGGGCTTGCAGACGGATATTTCATCATCCCATACACAATAGCAGACTATCTCTCGCAAACCTCTCCAGGAACAGTCAATACAAGCCACCCTGAGTTCAAAAAATCGGCAGAAGAAGTGCATGACATCACAAAAAGGCTTCTCTGCATTGACGGCAAAAGGACGGTCAATGATTTCCACCGTGAACTCGGCAGTATCATGTGGGAAAATGTCGGGATGGCACGCAGCGAAGAAAGCCTCAAGAGGGCACTTGAACTGATCCCGGAACTCCGTACCGAATTCTGGAGCAATGTAAAGATCCCGGGGACGGGTGCAGAACTGAACCAAGAACTTGAAAAGGCCGCTCGTGTCGCCGACTTCCTTGAATTCGGAGAGCTCATGGCGAGGGACGCCCTCCATCGCAACGAGTCTTGCGGGGGTCACTTCCGCATAGAATACCAAATGTCTGACGGCGAAGCGAAACGCGACGACGCGAATTACTGTTACGTTGCCGCATGGGAATTCAAGGGAGTTGAGAAGAAGCCTGTCTTGCACAAGGAGCCGTTGACATTTGAAAATGTTCACCTTGCCGTAAGGAGCTACAAGTGAACCTCACACTGTTTGTCTGGCGCCAGAAGAATGCCAATGACCCCGGCAAGCTCCAAGAATACAAGGTCTCCGATATAAGCCCTGATATGTCATTTCTTGAGATGCTCGATCACGTGAATGAAGGCCTGATAAAAACCGGGAAGGAGCCCATAGCCTTTGATCATGACTGCCGCGAGGGGATCTGCGGCACCTGTTCACAGGTCATAAACGGCGTGCCCCACGGCCCTATGCCAAAGACAACCGTCTGCCAGCTTCACATGAGGCATTTCAGGGATGGGGACACTATTTACATAGAGCCCTGGCGTGCAAGGGCATTCCCTATCGTTAAAGACCTGATCGTGGACAGGAGCGCCCTTGACCGCATCATCGAGGCGGGCGGGTACATATCCGCCCACACGGGCGGTGTTGCCGATGCCAATGCTATACTCATTCCCAAACCCGATGCCGACATTGCTATGGACGCGGCTGAGTGTATTGGCTGCGGCGCTTGCGTAGCAGCCTGTCCAAACGGTTCCGCGATGCTTTTTAGCGCCGCCAAAGTAACCCATCTTGCCATGTTGCCGCAAGGTCGCGCTGAAGCGGCAAGACGTGTATGTGTGATGACCGAAGCCATGTTAAAGGAAGGCTTCGGAAATTGCAGCAACCATTACGAGTGCCAGGCTGCCTGCCCGAAGGGGATAAAGGTTGCATTCATCGCAAAACTGAACAGAGAGTTCATCAAGGCCCAGATCAAATGAGCTGCCCTGGGAAATGAATTTCCATGAAAAGTAATGTCCACTTGTATGTTGCCCTTAATTTATCAAAAAACGCCGTAAAACTCCGTCCTTCAGGGCGGAGATATAAGGCGTGCCGTTGCTGGACTTTTGTGAAACAATTCGTTTAAAATAATGACAATGCTCTTTGACAATCGGTATGCGGTTGTTGCCAGTCACGGTTGGCAACGTAAAATCGATACCAAAATAGTCAGGTGCTTTGTTGGAGCATTCTCCTGCGGTACGCGAAAACCAAGCAATACCGTTGGATACTTGGCCTGACCTAAAGAAAGTAAAACTCCATGTAGTAGGGGCGGGCAGCCCCGAATTGAAGCCTGTCGATAGTGCGGCTTTCAAAGCGCCTCCTTGAAGCAGGAACCTACCAGAGACAGTATGCATGAGCTCAATGAGCTCGCTGCTGTTTCCCCAGGGAATCATCGGCCTTCAGGCCGGTGAGGATGTCAATTGGTTAAATAAACAACTCTCTTGGCCATCGCCCATTTTTCCTAAAGCCCTGCCTTTCATAAAGCTCTTAAACATGTTCCAGTAAATCGAGGACTATCTCCCGCCGCATCAGGACCCTGTCGGCCATTGGCATGATCTTTCAGCTCTCGCGCTCTCAGGTCAGGTCTTACGCGGCAACTCCCTCATCGAGAGAACCCTTCATTCCAGCCCCTCATTGTTGTATTCTGGGGCGGAATCTGTTATCTTAATTTTTACTCGACGCGCTCAGACCCAAAAAGAGGAGGATTCCCATGTCACGCATCCCAAGTCCGAGTTACAGCATCACAATAAGGCTCGCGATAGAGAACAAGATCGGGATGTTTGCAAGGATAGCAGACGCTATCAGCAAGGTGGGCGGTGATCTCGGATCAGTTGACATTGTGGGAGTTGACAAGGGCAGGATCATCAGGGATGTCACAGTTAACGCGCGGGATGAGGGCCATGAGAAGCAGCTCATAAAATCACTCACGCGCATTCAAGGGATCAAGGTTGTCAATGTCATGGACCGCACATTCTCTGCCCATCGCGGGGGCAAGATCGAAGTTCGAGGAAAGATGCCGGTCAGAGACAGAAATGACCTCTCCATAGTGTATACTCCAGGAGTCGCAAGGATTTGCAGGGCAATCCATGAGCACAAAGAGCTAGCCTACCGGTACACGATAAAAGGTAACGCTGTAGCCATCGTGACGGACGGGACGGCGGTGCTCGGCCTAGGCGATATCGGTCCTGAGGCCGCCATGCCCGTTATGGAGGGGAAGGCAATGATCTTTAAAGAGTTTGCCGGAATTGACGCCTTCCCAATCGTTCTAAACACCAAGGATACCGAAGAGATAATCAGAACGGTGAAAGATATTTCGCCCACCTTTGGAGGAATAAACCTCGAAGACATTTCCGCACCCCGCTGCTTTGAAGTGGAGGGCAGATTGCGACAGGCACTGGACATACCAGTGATGCATGATGATCAACACGGCACCGCCATTGTTGTCCTTGCAGCACTTATCAACGTCTCAAGGTTGTTAAATCGAGAAATAGGCAGCCTGAAAACAGTCATTGCGGGGGCTGGCGCGGCGGGCGTGGCGACAACCTATCTCCTTTCCGCATACGGGATAAGCGATATTATTGTGTGTGACAGGAAAGGCGCAATTTGTGCTGGAAGAAAAAAGGAACGGGACCTCTACAAGCAGAAACTCGCCAAGAAAACAAATCCAAGAATGGTAAAAGGGACTATCGCCGACGCAATGAAGGGAGCCGATGTCTTCATAGGACTATCGGCTCCCAATATCATAACGCCTGATGATATAAAGGGAATGGCAGAAGATCCCATCGTCTTTGCTCTCGCCAATCCCGAGCCCGAAATAGCGCCTGAGGATGCTCAGCCTGTGACGAGGATTTTGGCCACGGGCAGGTCCGATTATCCAAACCAGATAAACAATATGCTCAGCTATCCTGGAATATTCAGGGGACTTCTTGATGTGAGGGCAAGGCGTGTGAACGTTGAAATCAAGTTGGCGGCAGCAAAGGCCATTGCGTACACCCTAAAGGACAGCGAGTTGCATGAAGACTATATAATCCCGTCTATTTTTGACAAGAAAGTGGTGACCTCGGTTGCCACCGCAGTCGCAAACGCCGCGATGGCTTGCGGAGTGGCTCGAAAGTCAATAGGTCATCATCACTAAGCTCAATTTGAACTACATTGTGCATAAATCAGGAGGTCCCCATGGCTGATTATCGCATTGAAAAAGATTCCCTTGGCGAGATCCGCGTTCCGGCGGATGCCCTTTACGGCGCGCAGACACAGCGGGCCTGTGAGAATTTCCCGATCAGCGGCATCACGTTTTCACGCGCCTTTATCAGGGCCCTCGGCCTCATCAAAGCAGCCGCAGCTGAAGTGAACGCGGAATTAGCATTGTTGGATCTCGATGCCTCGATGGCCATCCAAAAGGCGGCCCGCGAAGTCGCCTCGGGAATGTGGGACAGACACTTTCCGATAGATATCTTTCAGACAGGTTCAGGCACTTCAACCAACATGAATGCAAACGAGGTGATCGCAAACCGCGCGGGGGCGATACTTTGCGGCGATGCGGGCTCCAAGACGATACATCCGATTGATGACGTTAACATGGGTCAGTCGTCCAACGATGTAATACCGTCAGCGATCCATGTAAGTGCATTTATTGAGGTAAGTGAGACACTGCTGCCTGCCTTGAGAAATTGTCGCGAAACATTGCAGCAGCGGATTCTTGACGCTGCCGGCATTGTCAAGACAGGGCGCACTCACCTCATGGATGCGATGCCAATCCGTTTAAGCCAGGAGATGAGCGGATGGGCATATCAGATGTCACAGGGGATTGAACGCATAGAATCTTGCCTTCCCCGCTTGGGGAAACTGGCACTGGGCGGCACAGCGGTTGGTACCGGGATAAACGCACACCCGGAATTCGGCCGTCGCGTTGCCGCCAGACTGTCTTATGCGACCGCCTTGCCTTTTGTCGAAAGTGACAATCATTTTGCTGCACAGGCTGCCATGGATACAATCACAGAGCTGAGCGGGCACCTCAAGACAATTGCGTCAGCACTGATAAAAATTTCAAACGACCTCAGGTGGATGAACAGCGGCCCGGTCGCCGGCCTCGCTGAAATCAGCCTTCCGTCCCTTCAGCCCGGTTCCAGCATCATGCCCGGCAAGACAAATCCGGTCATCTGCGAGGCGATGATGATGGTCTCCGCGCAAGTAATCGGAAACGATGTCGCTATCACGATGGGTAATGCTCTCGGTAATTTTGAGCTGAACGTCATGTTACCGCTCATTGCGCATAACATTCTGCAGTCTATTACAATACTGGGAAACTCGATACGCATTCTCGCCGACAAGGCGTTGGCAGGCTTTACCATCAACGACAAACACATTGAGAAGCTGGCACAGCGCAATGCCATCCTTGTCACCGCCCTGAATCCGATTATCGGCTATGATATGTCGGCCAGCATAGCCAAGAAGGCCCATGCCGAGGGACGTCGTGTTAAAGAAGTAGCTGCTGAAATGACGGAGTTGTCACCCGAGGATCTGGATCGACTTCTGGACCCTGATACGATGACAGGAGGCGGCATAGCAGCGGCACAAGCAAAGAGGACACCTCGAAAGCCGTGCTAATAACGTGCTGACACTCATAAATCTGCCCTTTGTCCCAAAACATCACATTGAGTCGTCGATCTTTGATAAAATCTTGCTCCCGTGCGGTGTGACCATCGATGCCAAGAGTCGCTGAAGGCTATTCAAGAAAGAACGCGCTTTATCTTATCGTCATCCTCATCGCCGCGACGGCTGTGACAACTCTCGGCTCCATCTTTACTTACAGGAACTCTCAGATCGCTGCGGAGGACTCCCTTAAATCACAGGCACTGGGCATAGCCGTGAGTCTTGAGGCATCAGTTTCGAAAATGACTACCCAAGGCGGGAATATCTTTAAAGATATCATTGTGGATGGCACATGGGAAGGGATTGCTTTTATCGCCTTATACGACAGTAGAGGTATGACCATATTACATTCAAATGAAAACCTGATTGGAAGACGTATTGACGACCCCTATATAAAGAAAGTAGCGGCCACGGGCCAGCCCGTTTATTACTATGCGACACTGGGAACGGGTGAAAAGGCCTTTGTCCTCAACTTCCCGATTCATCTGCAGGATACCAACAGAATCCTGAGGCTTGCTCTCCACACATATCCTGCTGAAGAGATTATCAGACAGGCGGAGTTCCAAATGGTGAGCGTATCCATTGTAATCGTGATCCTCTGGATAATGGGCTTCTTTTTCATCAAGGCCGTTCGGCGCGCTGAAGAATACCAGCAAAGCATGGCCGAGAGAGAACGCCTAGCAGTGCTTGGAGAAATGTCCTCCGTTCTCGCGCATGAAATCAGAAATCCCCTCGGCAGTATCAAGGGGTTTGCCCAGTACCTCATAGAGCGGGCAGCAGAAACCCGGAGTGGTGGTGCGGATAATACTAGAGAATATCTGGATATCATAGTCTCTGAATCAAAAAGGATTGAGGCGCTGACCGGGGACCTGCTCATTTACGCAAAGCCCGCTGACGTCAGGGCAGAGCCGTTTAATCTTCACGCGCTCATAGAGGAGATCCTACAAGCCATGCATCACTCCGGCCAAATCGTAACAAACATCGATGTGAAGGTGTCGGTGCAATCCGACATTGACGTTTTATCTGATAAAGAGAAGCTGAGACAGATAGCGACCAACATCATCCAGAACTCAATTGACGCAATGAAGAATGGCGGGACGCTGGAAATCAGGGCGCACTCAATCAATGAACGCATTGCTCTGTCCGTAAAGGACACCGGAAGTGGCATGGACAGCGAAACAAAAGAGAGACTCTTTAAACCCTTCTTTACTACAAAGACGACCGGCACCGGTCTTGGTCTCGCTATAGTTGAACAGCTCGTAAGATCAATCGAAGGAACGATCGGGTTTGAAAGCCGGCCTCAAGAGGGCACCGTGTTCACGGTCACAATTCCGAGAAAGCTAACCGGGACTTCATAATACACAGGAAGACAAAAGATGAACAAGGAAAATTTCAGAATACTTGTTTTGGACGATGAGAAGTCATTCTTATTGTTTCTCACAAGGATATTAACCGACGAGGGGTATACTGTCAAGGGTTTAACAGACCCGCAAAATGCGCTCAATGAGCTGGACTCATTCAGCCCAAATCTTGTCATTACTGACTTGAAAATGCCGAAAATGGACGGGATGACCTTCATGCGACTGATAATGAGCAAGAATACGGATGTGGATTTCATCGTTATCACAGCGTTTGCCACCATAGAAACCGCCGTCACGGCGATGAAGAATGGCGCCCTTGACTACATCACAAAACCCCTTAGCAACCCTGATCAACTAAGGATTGCGGTTGCAAAGGTTTTCGAAAGACAGATTCTCCTGAATGAGAATGTCATCCTGAAATCGGGCGTCCTCAGGGACATCCCTCCTATGGATATACTGTTTGCGGGGATGGAGAATATACTGCGAGAAATTGAGGACGTTGCATCTACCGATGCAACAGTGATCCTTTATGGCGAAACGGGCACTGGTAAAAGCGTTATAGCCAAGGTCATACACCATTTGAGCGGAAGGAACGGCCCTTTTGTGGACATCAATTGTGCGGCCATCCCGGAAAGCCTTCTCGAATCTGAACTCTTCGGTCATGAAAAGGGAGCGTTTACCGGGGCCCTGTCCCAGAAGAAGGGAAAATTTGAGTTTGCAAACAGCGGTACGCTGTTTCTTGATGAGGTATGTGAAATGAGCCCGGCCTTGCAGGGAAAGCTCCTGAGAGTCCTTCAGGACCGGACATTTGAGAGGCTCGGGTCCCTTAATACTATACGCTCAGATGCGAGGGTCATTGCGGCTAGCAATAAAAACCTCAGGGAACTTGTAGGCAACAAAACTTTTAGGGAGGATCTCTTTTACCGTCTCAACGTATTCCCGATAACTATCCCTTCTTTGCGGGACAGGAAAAAGCATTTACCCCGCATCGCCAAATACCTTTTGTCGATCATGGCAGCAAGACTCGGCAAGGGGTCAAAGACTATTGCCGAGAGCGGGTTCAGGAAGCTCATCAATTATTCATGGCCGGGTAACATTCGCGAACTCGAAAACGTGATCGAGAGGAGCATCATCGTAAGCCGGTCAGAAGAAATAGTGATCCCCGATCTGGAAGCGCTACAGGCAGAGTCTCACGAAGATCTGCAATTAGATGCCGATTTAAGGACAGTCGAAAAAAATGCGATCGAGAATGCATTGGTCAAAACCAATGGAAATAGACGGAAGGCTTCGCAACTCCTGGGCATATCCCTCAGGTCTCTGCAGTACAAGATCAAGGAGTACGGTCTAACCACCGATGCCTAACATGCAATAATTGCACAGACAAGTGCAAGAACTGCGGACACCGTGAATTTAAGGGGGCAGAACTTTCTGAGAGACGATCAAGCTCCCATTTTTTTTGTGCGGCGACAATTAGCGGGGCAGTAACCACTTGATCTCCAATCTCACTCATCAGCCAGGATCTGCCTTCAATCGGGCACGGTAATTGCTATCATAACACTCAAATAATCAGAACGAAGGAGAGGAGGTGAAAACGATGAAAAGCACACTAGTTATTGGATTAGCAATCGGTCTCGTCGTGGCTCTTGTTACCGGCGCGGTTGCAGCGGCCCCTGGCGACGGTATGGCAATGGGACCCGATCATGGCATGAAGGGCTCAATGAGTTGTCCGAAGATGCCACCCAAGTGGACCCCTGAGCAGACTCAGAAATTCATCCAGTTTCAGAAAGATATACTGCCCCTGCGTCAACAGATGCTGAAACTCAGGACTGACTTGATGATACTCCATCTGCAAGAGCCTCGCGATTGGAAGGCGCTGGCTGATACGGAAAAACAGATGGTCGATGTCAGGACGGAGATCCAGAAAAGAGCGACTGACGCCGGGTTCCCAGCAATGGGCGCCCATCACCGTGGCGGAAAGGATATGGAGAAGCCGGGTATGCACAGCAGAGGGATGCACGGCAGCGAGATGCACAGCGGCATGTGCGGCCAAGATATGTAAAAACTACACTAATAAGGTGAAGGTAAAGGCGAAGAAGAAGAAGAATATAATCACACCTTACCTTCACCTTATTTTTTCTTTGTGCGTATGAAAAATACACTGACATCATTATTAGGAACCGCTGCAATATTAGGACTACTCTTTTCTTTGGCCTGGGCAGAGTCTGATATTAAAGAAGGGTATGATGAGAACACCGAAATCAATGTAAGTGGAACAGTTTTAGAAGTAATTCCCCATACGCGGGGGCCCGTCATTGTGAGAGTGAGTTCCAAGGGCAGGGTCTATAATATTAAAACCGCTCCTCAATGGTATCTCGCAAAAGAGAATATAACTTTTGTTACTGGTGCGCAGATAGAGGTCATGGGTTCAAAATATGTTGGGACAGACGGCAATCTCTATCTGATGGCGAGACAGATAAAAGATTCTGCAACGGGACAAATAATCATGATGAGGGATTCGGCGTGCAGACCCTTATGGTGGGGTGACAGACATCGTGGGGGCCCGCCGGGAGCCCCTTGAAATAGCTTCCAGAGCCTTTTCCAGAGCAACAGATAGCAGTACTGAATGGCGTCTTGTTCTGAGAACAAAAAAAAATTCATATCCCTCCTCAGACCAAGTTAATTTTATTGCTTGACAAGAGGTACCGAATTGATTGATAATGTTTGGTATAAATACTACCCCAATTTTTGGCAAGAATTTAAAAGGAGGTGATTAGATAGTGAAAAAGGTATTAGCGTTAATTCTTTCCTTAATGCTTCTCGTAGCATTCACCTTTGCCGTCGGCTGTAAGAAGGCAGAGGAACAAAAGCCTGTAGAGATGCCTAAGCAGGAAGCACCGGCACCGGCCCCAGCGCCAGCACCGGCACCTGAAAAAGCTCCAGCACCGGCACCTGAAAAAGCTCCGGAGGCACCAAAGAAGTAGTACTGATAAAGGACACCATGAGG
>JBKQMP010000079.1:0-9007 GCA_052146665.1 Dissulfurispiraceae bacterium | reverse complement strand
GGGCGAGAACTTCGCGCGGCGCCAGCCGAACGATTTCCTCGCGCAGGACGGCCGCGTCAGCAACCTTGGTCACCAGAAATTCGCCGGTCGAGACGTCGAGCGCCCTATGTATAGTATACAAATGAGAAGACTTTTTTCAAAAAAAACAAGAAGAATTCCTATTTTCGTCTTTATCCCCTATTAGGAGCAGCAACCAAGGCACCTCAAAATTAGAATGTCAGAGTCTCCGGTGAAAGCTCATAAATCAGTCTGGGAAGGACGGAGCGTCATCGGTCGAGTGGCTTCGCACACGGTTTGTATCGGGACTCAACAATCCTGGCGAGATGCCTGGGGTGTTTGAGTAGGGTACACTTGCTCCTGAGCGATGCCAAAACTGGGAACATCCCTTGCGGCCATTTTTAACGAAGGGTTCTCCCGGAATTGCGCAAAGAAGAAAATAAGCACCTCATACTTCTCTCAACGTGAGCGACATATCGGATGCATTGGAGACCCGTAAAGTTGTAGGGCAAACTCCTCGGGCATTAGAAAATGAGGCTACTGTTGGGTTCTGTGAGTATGAGCCATTCAATCGTCCACCTGATACTCCTCCTTTGTGCCAAAATAAAAATCTTGAAGACGTTGTCCCGTAATGAGCACCTCATTTTCTGGGTACACATTGGTGCCATTCCTTAGACTTCCCGTGACCGATTACGGTAAACAGTGTTTGGTACAAATGAAAATCAATTAAAAAAATTCAGCATGTAAAGAACATCAATTTTGTCCAGAAGTATGCACGGTAATTGGATTGCGTAAAGCGCAGTCTTACAATCTGAGCTTCACCGACTAATGTTCAACATGACGTGCTGACTAGAATTGAAGGTTACCTAGAAAAAGCGGCACCTCATATGAATCACCAGTCACGGTTAGGTGCAATCAATTTTGTATCACATGCGGTCCGGCTTTATGAGCAAGAGCGGGAGGAGCCTTGCAGCTCCTCCCAGCTTGGATTGTATGTGCAGCGGTGGGAGAGGTGGGTGACTGCGGGCCTAGGAGAGATGATTAGTAGTGACCAAATCCGCCGTGCGAAATAGATCGCTAGATCCATGGCCTTCTTGTAGATCGGGAGATGTTCATATCTTGCCATGACTGGTCCTCATCCAGCTGACGGTGCGGGCAGGCGGGATCCCCCTGCACCCCAACCAATCACCAAATCACTCAAATGACCCAATTACTGAGGATCTACCCCATGTCCACCGCGCACACACCAGACGTGGTGGCTGCTGCTCTTATCGCCGTTAAGCACGCCGCCATTGCTGAAGTCCACGTCCCACGCGGTGCTGGCATAGTTGGCGTAGGTAGTAGCCGACCAGTAGCCGACCGACTGCACATTAGAGAAAGGATGCCCACTCGGCAGTGTCGGGCCTGGAATAGCCACTGATGGGTCCACCAGACTATCGAGCTCTTGAACCATAGGCAGCCGCCAGCCTCCACGACCACCTGTGATCAATTGGTTACAATGAGATTGAGCGTCTTCCCAAACCAGAGCGGTAGTGCTGGGTGACTGCTCCCAGACCAGGCCGGTCTCCTTGTCCAGGACGGCCTCATTGCCAAAGGCCGACAGCACTTCGAACCGTGGACAGTTGCTTGTGCTGTCACAGGCGAGCTGCTGGTCCCAGGATGTGGGGGGGCCTCCTGTGTGCATACCGTGGCCTGGCACGTGGATAGATTCGCCTGGCACGTCGTTAAATTCGCCTGCGCTGTGGTGAGAGTCGCCTGCGTGACGGCAGCACCTGCCAGGCACGAGAAAACATTCGCATTGCAAGCATTCACATTGGTCGTACATGTCCCTAAGGTGGAGGTGGAATTATTAAGATTATTCGTACATACTGCTAAATTCGTCGAGGAAGTGCTCAGACTGTTCGTACATACTCCCAAGTTCGTAGTGCACGTAGTAAGCTCAGAATTACAGCTGTTAGCCCCAGCCCATGCGATAGTCATGCCCCGGGATTCGCACGATAGTTGAGGAAAAGGACAGAATAAGTAGCCCTATCATTACCGTTATCATCAATTTTCCTTTCACGATGCAATCTCCTATCTCTTTAACTACGGTTAATAAAAACCACTTTGCCCAAGGTATATCATTCAGCAGGATAAAATCTGGCCTTCATCGAGCCTCATCCCTAATCGCGTTTTCTTGGAAAGTTTGACGATAATAAACCTACTAGACATATAAATCTTATAGCTTAAGTCGACTATAGTTCCACTTAAAGTCTTTGTCAAGTTCAGTTGTTCTTTAGGACTGTCAACGATAAGTAATTTTAGGATAGGTAACTACTTTAGAAATTCAGACAACAGGTCTGTATCCTACTGATTTCTTGCTTGAAACCTTCAGCGCCGACAGGACGATTACAGGTGTTATGTTCAGGAAGGACCTGAAAAAATGTTCCGAGATTTCCTGAGTATCTTTTTTGACTATAGTACGGGATAAAGCACTCATTCAAGAGAATCCGGTGCGCATCGCAACCTTTCTTCCTTGTAATTCACTCCCCTCAGCTATGATACAATAGTGTTAAGTTCAATCAGTAATTGGTTGGGGGTATACAATTAAAAAAGACTCTGAGGAGCATTCGGAATTTGTCTTAAAACGTATATCGCAATGGTGCTTTTTCATAACCATAGGCATCAGTGCTGCGTCTTTATTGGGATGGGTTACCGGTTTGCTGATTGTTACAAGCGTAAAGCCTGATTACATCCCTATTGCTCCAAGTACCGCATTATGTTTTATCATGTTAAGTGTTCCATTATTTTTTTATATTCTGCATCCTCAGAACTCTATTTGCCGAATAGCCGCCACGGCTGCCGCTCTTCTTACCTCTTTGATCTGTTTGATACTGCTTGTCGGTTTTTTCACTGGCACAACATTTGAGGCCGAACGACTGGGGATTCAATCATCCATCGCTTATGCACCTGTTCCCAGGGGCCATATGTCCCCTATAACAGCTATAACCTTTTTGATAACAACAGCGGGGGTTTTGTTTTTAGTTCTCCCCCGCGAAGGGAAACAACTTTCTAAACATGTCTCGGCTCATATGGCAATGGCCGTGGTCTTAATTGGATTCGTAGTTATTCTCGGTTATTTGCAAGGAACCCCTCTACTGTATGGAGGTAATATAATACCCGTAGCTCTCCCCACTGCTCTTGCTTTTGAGATTGTTGGCTTCGGACTCATAACTGCTTCAGGGCCAAAGGTCCTGCCGGTCAGAGCTTTTATAGGTCCAACAGTCCGCAGTAGGTTAATGAGGGCATTCCTGCCTGCGATAACCGCTTTTGTTTTGACTGAGGGCTTGCTGTATAAGGCCACATTCACCAGAGCTACGAATCCTGCACTGTTAGCAGCCGTGATCGCGTTTTTATCCATGATAATCGTCAGCATACTAATATCGAAAATAGCAAAATCGATAGGAGGCGAAATAGACCGTGCACATATTGAGCGCAACCAGGCAGAAGAGAAGCTGAGGCTGGACGAGGATCGGCTTGAGACACTATTAGAACTCGCATTTATGACCGTGAAAGGTGAAAAAGAGCTTACAGATTTCGCTCTTGAAGAAGGCGTGAGGCTAACCAAAAGCAAAGGTGGATTTCTTCATTTCTTCGATGAAGATCAACAAACCATACAACTTTATGCCTGGACCAAAGGTGTACTAAAAACATGCATAGCGGCTGAGAACCATCATTATCCACTTGATGCAGCCGGGGTATGGGCCGATAGTATTCGCCTCAGGAAACCGGTCATACATAATGATTATCAAAATCTGCCAAATAAAAAAGGCTATCCGGAAGGGCATTTTCATCTTGTTCGTCACTTAGGCATTCCTATTTTTGATGGGGATCGCATTATTGGGGTTACAGGGGTTGGTAATAAGGAAGAACCCTACGATGAATCCGATGTCCGTCAAATTAACCTTTTTATGAACAAACTGTGGGAAATATTGAAACGAAGACGCCTAGAGGAAGAACGCGAGAGGCTGATTTTTGAACTTAAAGGAGCATTGGATAAAGTAAAAACGTTGAGCGGTATGCTGCCTATTTGTTCATCTTGTAAGAAAATTCGTGATGATCAGGGCTATTGGAATCAAATAGAAACATACATAAGCATGCACTCAGAAGCTGAATTCACTCACGGGCTTTGTCCTGATTGTGTCAAAATAATTTATCCTGAATATTACAACAAATTGTTGAGAAATGGAGATATGAAAGAATAACAAGTTTTCATATCATACTTTTTCTGTTGTAACAAGAAATTGGCATCTGTTTCAACATTCAATACCTCCACGTTTGTCGGTGTGCGTGCCACCGATCCCCGATGATACTGGATCTCATCTTTTGAGGCTGTTCTCAATGCAAGTTTCTTCCGGATTCTCACACGATGGAACTGGTTCGTCAAGATTCCCGTTATGCAAGTTGTCAACTCCGGGGCATCATAACTTTGCAAAGTACGGGACAAAGTCCTTGGAAACAAAAATATGAGACTGGTGTGATGTTCTGTGAGCAGTTGAGAATCTACCCGGGATCTCGGCAATCCTTCTGGCCCCACGGAGAAAGGTGCTCACAAGGGATTACTCAGACTTTATTATGTCAAGAAGAAGAGCCTTGAGGCGGTAACCGGGGATAAGATCGAAAGATATAAACCCCAAGCTTTACTGCCAAGGGGTAACAACGCAATGGTTGAGCTTCTTCCGTCGAATCCTGAAGTCACAACCATCCTGTTCCATGACAAAAATCCTGAAGACCTTTCCTTCAATTATCCGGTAGAGGAGAGGACCTGCCGCGTCTGCCATTCAAAAGAAGTTCAAGAACTCAAAAGAACCGCAATGGGACACAACGCAAAACAGGGGCTTTACAGGACATGGACAGACAAGAAAATGGGACCGCATAACTGCGGCGTGTGGTTCGTGGATGGCTACGAAGAGATAGCGAAAAATACGAAAGTTCCATTCACAAGAGAAATGGCGTCACTCAACCAGAAGGCTTGCAATATTTGTCATGTTGGTTGCCTTGACTGTCACTATGCTCCTAAAAAGAAAGACGGCGACAATCCGGCTCTTGGCGGGCATACATTTACAAAAAATGTATCGACACAATCCCGTTACAGCGGTGGAAGGGGATCAATCTGCCATGCAGGACCGGAGGATAGCAGGAGAGGCGCCGGATACATTGGAGGACCTTATTCCAATCCTGCGGGCGCTATCGCTGACATTCATTACGCCAAGGGGGTTTTATGCATAGACTGCCATGATACGCATGCAAAGGATGAGAACCTTCTGCATAGAGAGGTAAAGAGACAGGTAAGCTGCTCAAAATGCCATGACAAAATAGTGAATTCTGTTGTCGGGTCTATTCATAGAAAAGTATCTTGCGAGGCCTGTCATATAGAGAATGTTGGCGCATATACCGGAACGTTCTGGGGCCCAGGCCAGCTCGCCGGAATCAATACTCCATTCTTTAAATACAAGGAATACTACGGCATTCTGAAGGAGCCGGTTCTGATTAGGGACCAAAAAGGCAAATGGATTCCCGTGAAACCATATCCCATGGCTGTCATGAACCAGAAGACCGCCGGGGATTTGAAACCGGGACTTGCATGGAGATTCCCCGCAAACCTTCCTGACCTTGATAGAACAGATGATGCATATGCGCTTGTCGGCCTACTGAGCGGATTGCCTGAAAACGACAACGTCCTCGCATGGATACAGATGGACAAAATGTCTCATAAGTTTGGAAAGGCACGAGGGTGCGAAAGCTGCCATACAAAGAACGGAGAACAACGGCAGGAAGTCTCGTGGAAATATGAGGACGCTGGAGCTTATTCCTTCAATGGTGAACATTGGGTAATAGCCAGCAAGAAGGGATTGTTCATAAAGAATATGCGTGCGATAACAGAAATAAAGGTAAAGGAAGGGTGGAAAATTGAAGACTTTGCGCCGTGGTATTATCTGAAGGACAAGTGGTAGGTCGAAGGCGATTTTTCCATTCCTCCGGTCACAGAAAAGGCATTATATGAAAAGGAGCAAAACCGTTACGAAACAGCTGTGAGAGAGGGTAAGGCCTATCACAAATAACAGTTTCAGGCAAGTAAAATAGGAATCTGGTGACTTAGCAATAAATGGATTGACTAATTGAGGAGAGAGAACGATTACGAATGCACGATTACAATAAAACAGATCGGTATGATGTGCAACTGCTGGACTTTAACCAGCAAGTCATACGTCTTACACGGCATGCCCCGATACTCCTCATTTGTGCCAAAACAAAGATCTCGAAGACTATGTCCCCCAATGCGCACCTTCTTTTCTAAGTACACATTGGTGCCATTACTTAGACTTCTCATGAACCGCTACGGCAATTAGTGTTTGGTACAAATGAAAATCAATAAAAAAAGTGGCAGAATCTGAAGAACATCAATTTTGTTCCGAAGCATGACTATCTCGTCATCAAGTCTGCGTTTATTTACTATGATCGATTTCAAGATCATTTGGAGCAGGTTTTCCTTTGCCCTTCTCCAAGAGATCCTTGAAGCTCAAGAGAAACGTTGCCCACTTCATCGAGCAATGAGCGAAAAACTCGGTATTTTTCTTCCAGCCCGAGTGCCTAAAGCGAACGAGGGTCTGAACGTCATCAGTTGTCAGGGAGAAAGAGATCTCTGTTGGAGCCCATTCATCCATACCTTCTTTAGCTTTCCAATGTACGTGTTTTCCAGGTTTCAATGTCTTGACTTCAAATTTCTGACAAAAGTCTCCAAACCAAAACTCGAGGACATCGCCGACTTTGGATCCGCTGCCTCGAATATCGGAGGTCCACCACTGGGCTAGCCTCTTAGGTTCGGTTAGCGCCTTATAGACTTCCTCCGGAGATGCCTTAACGCCCACTTGAAGATCAATTTCGTAGCTCATACTCGTTCCTTATCTTTCTTTTTGTTAAAGTGTTCATATGCCACCTGTTGAGAATTATAATCTCTTGGACGAAACCATGCAACCGTTTGTACGCGTCCACTACGTATGAGAAAAAGAGACGGGTTACTAATCATGGATAATGCCATTGTCCTTGAGGAATTGCAAGGGGGTTTTTGTTGTCCAGGGCTTAGTGATTTCTTATGCAGTTATAGACATACTCCCAGGCCCTCAAAGTTTTACGATGCTAACACACCAAAAAAACCATTTTTTCTGCAGCGGGCGCTGTATTGTTCTTCTGATCAAAATTCACGTATGTCATAAACAGTCAGCTGCAAGGCATCGTGATTTTTGATAAAGGATTAACCAGTTCCATCCAGGATGAGAGGAAGTTTTTGTCCGTAAAGCTTGTATATTGCCGTTCATGTTTGATTCACCTCATATACCGAAGGAAGGTTTCATTGTTTTCTCACTTTTCATAATTGCAATAAATAAAGTGATTCCATCTTTAAGATTTGGCAAATATCATGCCTTCATATTCCGCTGCAATAAGGGCTTGATAAATAACTTTAAACAGATTAGCAAATAACATCTTCCATGGTTTGGCGGCAAGAAAATATTGCAGTGCATTATTCCTTTTGCGGGAATGTCTGTAGATTTGTAGCAGAAGACATATCCGAATGTTTCTGAACAAAATACAGAGTCATGAAACGCACTCTTTAGAGGTGTGAGAGTCTTAATGAACTTATTTAGCAATTGATGGATTAAGTGCGAGCAGGTTAGAGTAAACCATAAGATGATCAACAAGGGAGGTTTAATCATGAAAGTTATTGCATTTAATGGTAGTCCGCGAAAGCACTGGAACACGGCAATATTGCTCGATAAAGCTTTGGAAGGAGCGAAATCTCAGGGAGCAAAAACAAAACTTATTCACCTCTATGACCTCAACTACAAGGGATGCATAAGCTGCTTTGCCTGTAAAGAGAAGGGTGGAAAGAGTTATGGAAAATGCGCCGTCGCTGATGACCTTAAGCCTATTTTCAAGACAATTGAGGGCGCTGATGCTCTCATTTTCGGCTCTCCCATTTATTTGGGAAGTGTTACAGGAGAGATGCGGTCATTTCTGGAACGGCTCGTTTTCCAGTATCTTACATATACAGACCCGCCAGGCTCTCTCTTTGACAAACAGGTCAAAACAGGGTTCATCTATACGATGGGTGTTACTGAAGAACTCATGAAGCAGTTAGCCTACAGTCACTTCATGAGTTTGATTTCCATGTTCCTGAATAGGACATTTGGTCATTCAGAGTCACTGTGCTGCTTTGATACTTTTCAGTTTAAGGATTACTCCAAATATGTTGCTCCTCGATTTGACCCTGAGGCTAAGGCTAAGAGGCGTAAGGAAGTCTTTCCTCAAGATTGTCAGAAAGCATTTGAGATGGGACAGAGACTAGCAAAGGGATGAGAATGCATGGTTACCCCATTTTAAGAACAGACAGGCCAGAAGGACTGTTACAGGCAATATTATTAAAGCAGATTTACATTGCTCTCACAGCCACAGAGCATGACTATTGAGGTAACAGAAATAATCATCAAAAAAGCTCACTAATAAGCCCTGGCGACCTCAGCTCAACGGCAATGTTGAGCGCTCCCATTGAATTGATGATGAGTTTTACAGGCTACTCGATGGGGTAGTCATTGACGACGCCATTCTCAGAAGAGTGTGGGGATAAGCACATGCTCGTGCGTTTTGCTGGAAAAGACAATGCCAATAGTAGATACAATGCTCGAATCTGATGACAACCATGACATCCTTATACCAGGCCCATTATTGTTCTGTCTTTTCTGCACCCTTCCTCACATCTCCATCGATTATCAAAAGTAACCTTCGGTTAGATAAAGTTTATGAAAGGCGTTGACTCCGCGCAGGAATGTTTTGCATAACCCCCTTCTTTTTTACGTTGCCTTTTTCGCCTCGAACTCTACGCAGGCTTTTTGTTTCCTCCACCGACTGTCCAATAGTTTCGGACTGTTGATACTCCCACTGGATTACAGAAAATAGCCGACATATAGGAGGCGTC
>JBKQMP010000078.1:0-3229 GCA_052146665.1 Dissulfurispiraceae bacterium | reverse complement strand
GGTTTTTAACCGCTGTTCGTAAAAATCTGTTCTTAAAACACCTTATATTTAGATTTGGATATTCAAAATGGGTAAGCTTAGGTTTGTCCATCATGTTGCCATAAAGGCACCATAAAGACTGGTCTGGCAACGCCGCCCAGAACAGCCAGAGAGCTGCAATATTGAGATTAGGAAGAATAAGCTCCCCAAGTGTAAGTTCTCGATTTTTATTTATGAGTAGTGCTATGGTCAATTCACGGGATGTTGAGTATTTAGCGAGTTTATCAACCATATCCCCCGATAACTGCACGTTAATGTGCCGTTTCATTTCCTCTACCCTCGATAACTTTCTAAAAACTGCTGCGGCGTTAATATCGTGATACCCATGTATTCTTTTATGGTAAGGACCTCTCTATCACCTGTTATGACAGTACTCGCGCCTAATGCCATGGCACATTCAATGAACTTATCATCATCAGGATCATTTTTTATAATCTTTATCTTCGGCGTCTTTGTCGTAAACAGAATGTTGAAACCCCGGGAGAAAAGGGACAACAGCTCTTCAAGTTCATCTTCTTCCCTCATACCGATCCTGCGAAGGACATCAATATATTCATCAAGAATAGCATTAGACAGGCAGAGGGTTATTTTTTCAGCTTTCCACAGGTCTATAATTTTCCGCGGCTTCCCCCCGAAAAAGGATGAGACGAAGATATTTGTATCAATAACAACCCTCATTCTTGTTTCTTGCGCGCCGCTTTTATAGCCTGCTCTATCGTCGCAGGTGATGCGCCTTTTGATTTTAATGTCTTCCCGATTCTATTCCACAGGTCATCAATGTATGAGCCGATATCACGTTCTTTAATATATTCTTCTATAAGCCCCCTTACGATCTCACTCGTAGTCTTGCCTTCAATTCGTGCAAGTTTATTGAGTCTGTTCTTGACCTCATCGTCTATCCTTATAATCATTTGAGTAGACATGTCTTTACCTCCGCCATAAAATTGTATATATTGTATATCGTATATATACAATTGTCAATGGGACCCCCTCATGTGCTTCCTCGCCATTTTCCTATGATTCATATGACATCCTCCCTGATATACCCTGGTTGCCATTCACTTCTAAGATATACCTTAGGAGGTCACCTTTATTGCCTGCGCCTGCAAAAAAAGTCCTCCCATTTTGTCCTAAACAGACTACGACCGTTTCGTTTCTCACTCAACCCTCACTGCTACAACGGTTTTCTGGTTCTAAGGCTTCATTATTGGGCGAGCCTGGATACGTCATGAAGAAAGATGTCATGAAAGGCTTATTGGAGTGATTTTGAATATCTCCCGACTGTTGCCGGGAATGCCTGATTTAAAAAGCCCCTGCAGATCAGGGGCCGATAACTCATATGGAAAGGAGTTGCTAAAACTCATAAGCCCGCATCTGCTGGTCATAGACAACTTCGGCCTCCAGAAACTGACCGATGAACAGGCCGGTGACTTCTAGGGGGTCATAATCGAAAGGTATGGAAGGGCTTCCACCATGATCACCAGCAATGGAAATGTCCTATGAGTGGATGGTGCTCTTTGAAGATCCTATCATAGCAAACTAGACCCTGGATCGCATCGCCCATAATGCACATCAACGGTCATAGAAGGAGAAAGTTCGTGGAAAAGAAAGTAAGTAGAAATTGACAGATCCGCAGTATTTATGTTCTTCAGGTACCCCAGTACCGTTAATACGTTATAGCGGAACCAGCATCCACCAGCAAAACCGCTCAGGCTTTCACTGATTATCTTAGTCTGATAACAACACTCATCTGATCTCAGGCACTCGACAAAGCCCTCGTTGCCAAACATCCTGATTATGTTGCAGTGTACGACTTGTAAATCTCATGGGTCGGTTCCGGACACCAACAGGAAGCTGTTCCGCAAGGAGATACTGGAAAAGGCGAAGTCGAAGGGTTTCGGATGGGTTGATTATGTGTATCTGAATCCGGAAACAAATGACCTGGAGTATAAGACGACTTACCTGCTTAAGGTGGGGGACATCATGTTATGCTGCGGGGTGTACAGTGATTACAGCCATGAAGGAGATTAAAACAATAATTGTTTTTAACTGGCTTACCGATTGGATTGAAAAGATTTCCCTATGGGGTGCAGCTGACCTTAGGAATTTTTCCATACCACGTGCTGAAACAGGACAAAAATTTCCTTTCGCTCTTTCATGTATTATTTCAATGAACCCCCGAGTAATGGTCAGCATCAAGGACGGTCCTAATGCAGCATACGCTGATGAGTATGCCAAAGTGAACAATCATATTGATGAATTATCAGAAGCATTAGCAGCCGAAATCAAAGTCAGAGGATTTCGATCCGAACCGCGGGCAGCTTCGAAGCGTACCGATACGGTTAATATCAAAGGCGACTTTGCCCACAAAACAGCGGCAACAAGAGTAGGGTTAGGCTGGATAGGTCTTCATTGTCAACTCATTACGCGCCTGTTCGGACCGTGGATTCGACTGGGCACCGTTTTCACCGACATGGAACTCCCCCTGTGGGCCGCCAATAGAGAGAAACTTGTGCGGTCGTTGTACACGCTGCGTGGAAGCATGCCCTGCAAAAGCATTGAAATGCAATGCATGGTATCCGGGATTGCCGCGTGAAGAGATATTGGATGCTCGGGCATGTGACCAATGGAAAAAGGAACACTACTTTCAATATCACAAGGGGCATAACTGCGGAATTTGCTCGGCAGTCTGTCCTTATGGATTAAGAATACTAAAAAGTAAATTTTATCAATTGTCACGAGATTCAACAACAAGCTGACAGAAGCTATTTGGAATGGAAAATAATTTAATCTTGAGCAAATAAAATGTGGCAGACGGAGGACTACCGCGCTAGCGGTTTAGTTATTCTGCCTGCACGGTTGCAGACAGCGTTTTGCTATAATGAGTTCCCATATCTCAATCATGTTTGTTCAATAACATTGCATATGGCGTTGGCAACTTCAAGAGTTGTCGCCTTACCGCCGAGATCAGGGGTGACAGAGCCTAACTGTATGATTGCAACAATTGCCTTCATCACCACTTCGGCCGCATCAGGAAACCCGAGGTGTTCGAGCATCATACTACCGCACCAGATCTGGCCAATAGGATTTGCCACACCTTTTCCTGCGATGTCAGGTGCAGAACCGTGCACCGGTTCGAACATGGATGGGTAGCTTCTCTCGGGGTTGAGGTTTGCTGAAGGAGCTATCC
>JBKQMP010000077.1:0-7833 GCA_052146665.1 Dissulfurispiraceae bacterium | reverse complement strand
GAGGACAAGATTGCGCGAGGGAAACGACGAATCCCAGAACTAACAACCCCCGAAAAATTTACTGACGATTTACTGACGCGTTTTTCGGGGGTCGCTCTTAATGATATTGAATACTTAGTGGAGCGGGAAACGGGATTTGAACCCGTTGCAGAGCCTTATTATATATGTCATATTAATAGGTTACAAACCGCATTATAGAGCTGCATACAAGTTGCATACAAATCCTCTCAGGTTAGGGATTATGATTTTGACTTTTTCAAGGTCGTGACGGTTGCTTGTCGTTGGACTTTTCGGAGACCGCTGGTATTTAAGTGAGAATACCGCTCCGTCTGCTTCATGTTGGAGTGCCCCAAAAACTTGGAAACGGAATATAAGGGCACGTCCCTGTTGACGGCCTGAGACGCTATTGAATGGCGGGTCCCCTGATAGAGGTTGATATGTGGATATCCGGCTTTGTCCGCCGCTTCCCGCCATTTCTTACTGGCCCAGGTCATTGAAAAGGGTTTTCCGTTCTTAGTGAACACGAAGGCTTGAGAGTCAATGTTCCGTGGCTGTTGCAAGTAAAGCTCTCGCCAGGACGCATCGAGAGGAACGACACGGACCCGTTTTGTCTTGGTAAAAGGTCTCAGTTCCGTTCCGCTAAAAGCACGCTCAATAGTCACCGTGTCCCGTTTGAGGTCAATGTCAGCATGTGTAAGCGCCCTTGCCTCCCCAGGACGGCATCCATGAGTAGCCAAAAAATACACAAAAAAGTAAGTGTTCGGGTCAAGGTGCTTGAAAATCTCGTCCTGTTGCGTTTCATCGGCCCAAGTGGTTCGTGGCTCTGGAATATCCCCTAGCCTTGGGAATTTGGGCATGACCTGAATCACTTCCTGATCGACGGCATCTCGAAATAGCTTTTTCAGGACAGCCACGATGTTATAGATCGTCTTTTGAGATACTTCTAGGCTGAGATGAAAGCTGACCAGGTGACGGCCCTTAATATCCATCATGTTCATTTCGCCAAAGGCCGGAATGAAATAGTTGTGAACATAGCGCCTCACTTCTCGCAGGTACGGGGGGGACAGCTCTTTGCGCTGAAGCCTACGTTCGCAGTTATCTAGCCACTCAAGGGCATAAACCCCGAACGAATGGAGGCTCTTCTTTCGCTTAGCCCAAAAAGAAGGATCAAATGTTCCGGATTTGATTTCACTCTGAATGGCTACTAGAGTGTATTGTGCATGTTCCCGGCTGTGAAAAGTCATGTGCTGCTTATCGCACCAGATTTGTAACCCGTCAGGCAACCGTATAAACCAGCGGTTCCCGCGATTTTTGTAAATCCTGCCAAGGCTAGGCATGGTCCACACTCCAGGATTTTGTTTACCGTAGAATGGACTATAAGTCTGTTGGGGCGGTTTTGGCAAGATCTTTCAAAAGCTCCCGTGAAAATCAATGAAACCTTCAAGTTGTCTTTCAGCGAACCGATCCTTTAATGTCATTTGAACCCATACCAATTTGTGACCTCGTACACACTTATGAACAGTTTTGACAGCCACGTTCAACTTCTTTGCTGCTTCTGATCTAATCAATAAGTCATTCATGATCATGCCCATAAAAGCAAATAACAGAGGCATCAAACATTACATTCATCAACCTTGATGAATCGGTTATCGCTCTCAAATATGCCTGATATAAGCTTAGTAAAGCACATCGGAAAGCCACTGTCAATAGCAAAATACAATAGGGCCTATACATCCAATTACGATGTATGCCAAATGCGATTAACAAAAGCTTTTTTGCAAATCCTGCTACACAGGAAAAAGCGCTAGGAGCCAAATACCATCCGATTAGGTGTTATATGGATACGCTATGATTCAAATGAGTATTCTCGACACGACCAAAGAGCTATTGGACAAAGGCAAAGAGCTTGGCCTAACGGATGATCCTATCTATAAGCAATTACAGAAGGTTTACGACAAAACGGTAGATATGCTAAAGTTTGCAGTCAGAACTGACTGCAAAACCGTTAAAGAAATGTCGAAAGAGGATTTCAAGGAAGACGAGCATCCAAGGGCCAAAGATGGAAAGTTTGCTAAGAAGGTAGGCACAGTTGCGGCTGTGGCGGTAGGCGCATATGCCGGTTATAAGATCGGGAATAATAGTCTCATTGCTGAACGTGCAAAGACGGAGGGGCCACAAACCCCTTGAACTGAACAGGCCCCCTCTGTCCGCCTGACAAAGAGTCTTAATAGCGCTCGGAAAATGGTGAAGTAAGCCGAGAAGCACCGGAACTCAAGGATGCAGGGGTATGATCCTCCAGACTGACCCATACGAAACAGGACCATTCTCAAAACCGTACATCTTAACGATTCATCTTTCATGATTGTCACATCACAAAAATATTATCTCTAGGACATAAGCACAAAACCAATTTGATGCCATTCCGATATACGCCGCCATGATAGCCTTTCGTTAATCATCGGTTTTCCCCAAAACGATTATATTCCCTGATCCCCAATAACTCTCTGCATCCGATTGTAATGTCAAAATACTCTTTAAATATCTCGATAAGGTGATAGTTCATCCGAATGGTTGACAGGCTACTTTGGAAATGATATTTTAGTAAACAAGATGTGTTACCTATGAGGAGAGGTTGCTCAATGATAAACGCCAATTACGACCAGAGATCGACAGTGTACCAAAGTGTTATTGACCTGTTTAAAACTCACGACAAACCTGTAAAAAAGAGCCAAATTGTGTTTACTACTGGCCTTCCTCGTGAACAGGTGCATACGGTTTTGATATGGCTAAAGCGATGGAAGTTAATTCACAATCACGGAAAGAGTAAAAGAAGATGGTTCCCTATGCGAATTCCTAAAGCCGGAATATGCTGGAATCACGGAGATAGATTGAAAAACGGAATATGTGAGACTTGCGAAAGAGTGGCCCAATATTCGTACGGCAAGACAAACGGTAATAGCCATAGCTCTGAGCAAGCACGAGAGCTACCTGTTCATTTAGACCATAAATAAAAAGCCTCTTGTCTATCACCAAGAGGCTTTTCCGAAAGGGGGTTACAGAAGATCAAAATGAGTATACCCACTTTATGCGAAAATGCAACTGATTCTATCCTTTTGAAAGAATTAATCTTTCATCTTGACAAGACCGTGATCTCAATCCCAGGATATCCCCGTGACCACCGCAATTGGAATGAGGACCGCCTTGAAATTGCTGATGCAATCAAAGCTGAATTCAATGCTCAAGTACGGGACTGCGCCATAGGAGACACCAAAAACCAAGACGATTTTGAGCTAAACTACAAACGCTTTAAACGTTTCTACCATGACAATGGCCTGATAGACTTTTTCTATGAGCGTGATTTCAACATCGCTCCGTATATCGACAATATTGCCATGTTCAGAATCAACTCAAAAGACAAACTAGATTATAGGGCACATCATAGGACCCAAAGGGCCGTAGATGAAATCCTATATCACCATTCCACGCCTTTTCACATCTCCGAAGCAGAGTTGGCGATAGACACGCTGCACGCCTCAAAAGGACGAGCCTTACGACTGTTCGCAGTTCCTGTCCGCTGGAATTGCAAAAACAGGCTTGCAGTAATAGAGAATCCCTGCGGCCCGTCTGACTATTACCCAGACTGCAACAAGGGAGGCAACAATCAATATTACAATTTTAGGGAAGACTCCAGACAATGGCATTTTTACGAAAAAGAGTATAACGGTCACACCATATATAGGACCGAAATCATCCTCAGACGGGATTACCTGAGAAGGCATGGAATTGATGACCACGAAGGGCTCCTAGATCAGGCCGAATCGCTAATAATCAAGAATATCACTCTGATGGCCCCTAAGATCATCAGCATTAAGGAGGATTACAAGCTTTTCCGGAAACAGAAGATTCATCCTACCTTCACAGCACCCCCTTTCAAGAAGTATATAGACCTCTTGGCTTGGCCTACCCCACAATGGATTTATGACCTGACCCAGAAGTTGGACATGCCAAGAAGCGAAATCATGAGAAGGTATTTCGACAAACTGGCCATGCCGAACATAGACAGGCTGTATTAACTATATACTATTCTGTACAGATACGTACGTTAGAGGGTAGAGATTAGGCATTGGAATGATTGAAGGAGAAGGATACTGAAAGAAAGACAAAATAGTGGCAAATGAAAAAAGGAGGAGCAGATTCAAGACTCCTTATCAGAGGCATGCAACCTATTCCATTAATCTCCTCTTACACCTCATGTTAACTTAATTGACTCATCCTCATCTCTTCTCTCACCTCATCCCTCTCAAACCATCAAAGACTTTGAAGGATGGTTTAAAGTAATCACATCTGCTCTCTTGGTGAGTAAGTCCTCACACCGTACAAGAGAGTGGTGGAGAGGCTGCGGGTCTGAAATCATGGCATTAAAAATGCAGCCTCTCGACTTCCAAAAGTTTGCAGTCAGAACTGACTGCAAACTTTGAAACTTCACAATATGAAGCATGCTTGATTATATTAAAGAGATAGAGTCAATACAAGCGGAGGCAGAGGAGCTTCTTCATTCTTCAGGTTAGAGAAGGATGGATTTGCTGATGCCTTCAAGGATCAAAGATGGGAGAATATGGATGATTACACAAAGGCCTTCCATGCTTCATCAGTAATTCTCGGTAACCGAGGAAAAGCCAAATACCTTAAATTACGCCATAGTTCTGGCAAAAAAAATATTGATCATGAATTGTAACCATATCAGCTACTTAGTTTTTAATAAAATTATGAGTAATTAACTTACTGGTTTTATAGGATGACATGTGATTTCTTGACATAGAGGGCACTACTATATTTTCCGAAGTCCCCTCCCCTCTCTTCCCCAGATCCTCATTCTTGCAATTCTCCACCATCGGATCTCTGTTTTCTTCCGATTATTACCCGCATATTTCTTGCTTTCTCTTATCATTCTCAGATATTGACCCGGTAGGACAAACGTTTGCCAAGTGCCAAGTATCCTTGAGAGGACATAATCCAATGCTCAGAGAAAAAAAGAGCGCTCGGTTAGCCTTTAGAGCCCACAAGAGATTGCTTCACGCAATAGAGGGGAAGGCCAAAGAGTGTAGGACAAGCATGTCCTACGTTATTGTCCAGATCTTGTCAGAAGCGCTCATGACTCCCTCACTCACCGAAAATGAGCAGTTTGAGAAGATGGACCCCCTAGACAGAATAGATCTCATCTTCGCAAGCATGGATAAATGTTAGTCAGACAATTCTCATAAATTGATCGAAAATCGAAGAAATGAAAGTTTTTGATGTCAGACAAACACGTAATATCAGATAGTTACGGGATGAATCAAAAATGGAGAGTGCTGGAGATGTTAGACGGATTAATTCAATGGTGACGGAAAGTTAGGTAATAAGGTGCCTATAGGGGAAGTAACGGAATGCGCTTAGAAGGACATTTGATGGCATGATGATCGTTTACCCTGGGCTCAAAGGATCTTGACACCTTGAACCAAAGTTTTGCAGTCAGAACTGACTGCAAAACTGGTTTAGCAATAAATATGCCAACCAGAAATTACCTCATAGTTCCAAAGAGATGCCGCAATCGGCGTTATGACCCGTTTGAAATTCAAGGATAGTCAATGGACCGATGCACAGTGTATTTCAACAGAGTCGAGGAATAGAAGGAGATTCTGAAGGGCCAAAGCCCCCCAAGGGTAGTTTTTGATAACACATTGAAATGACAACGAGTTTGGTGGGTCCCATCTGATCCTTCCTACCTCTCAAAAAAAAGTCTCAATTTGACATCTCGAATTTGAAGTACAGATCACTGTTCATCAGCGCTATCGCATATTGACCAGATCGGAATAGAGTCCATTGCCTCTTTCAAAGCAGCTTTCTTTTGCTCAAACTCCTTTTTGAGATCGGCCTTATCTTCAGGCTTTGCCGCTTCGTACTTCTCTTTGAATTCCCGGAGTTCCTTTTCTTCTTTTCTACGCATAGATTTGATTCTTAACCAATAAGGAGCGCCTTTGACATTGGAGAAATCTACTCCAGCTTCTTCAAAGCGCTCCAGCACGTTGCTTTCATTAGCTGTAGTGATAGTGCAATGACGACGAACCAACTCCAAAATAGACCGTGCTTTTTCGTCTTCATCCATTGCAATCCATACCCCCTTCCTGCTTTAGCAGGGTAATACTCATCTGTGTTCATTAAAGCATAAGTATTTCTACAGTTCAATTCAGTTATCTGCCTGCTGGCTGACAGGCTTAAAAAGTAACAGGTTGCAGACTGAGAGAGGCAAGTTCAGAGGGACAACAAGGAGGCTCTAAGACCGAGTCTGTTGGCCGTTTATTCTCCGCTCTAACACACATTCATGAACTAGACTAAGAAATCGCAACATGGCGCATCCTGTGCATCTCTAGCCCCATAAATGAAGTGCGGGGAGAACTGGTGGGCGGTCAGAGAAAACGAGAGTGAATCGCACGTAAGGCCGCTCACTACTTCAACACATCATCTAATCATCCTCTACTTCCTCTTCGTCCTGGTCGTCCCGTTTTTCCGGCAAAGGGCTTATTTGAGGTACCATGCCACTTGATGCCAATAGAAGTCTAAGCAGCGAATGAGTGAGCGAATGGTGAAACGAGCGGCCATACTCCTCAAACCATTTACTAATCGTGGATTGGGATTCCCCAATGGCTTGTTCGCTAAGGCAGTTCACGATACTTTTGATATCTAATACATCAAAAACGCAACGGTAGTGGTATCTACTGCCGCTGTCATCCGGGACGTCCGTTACCGTAAACAAAAGGCTTTTTTCTTTTTCGCTCCACTGTAGTCTGGGCTCTCCCAGCACCCGTTCATTAAAGATAGTCTTCCATTCAAAAAACCTCCTAGCGCCGCACCTCATCAGCTTCATCTTAATTCCCCCTCGAATCCTGACATAAATTTGGCTGCCTTTTAGAGCCTATGTATGCGCGAATACTATCAAAATGGCCGCAACCTGTCCAATTGAAAAAAGTATTACCGCCGCAGTGAGTTTTGAAAGTTGGGGCAAGTCTCCACGACAATTACCTCTCAGGCTTCCTGGACTCCATTCTGCGGGATTCTGCGGCAAAGGTAGGGAATGAGGAGGTATGCAGAGAGTACAAGAGGTACCGTATTTTGTGGAGATTTCTTCTGGCCTGCTGGGCTTCTATTTTCCCTTGTCAAATTCCGAGTCTTAATTAATAATCTGCAACATCTCCTTTCTTTAACATCTAGTAGGGGGCGGAAATGAAGTACATAAGGACGGACACCAGTGGCTGGCAGAAAGAAGTCAAGAAAGCCATGAAGTCTAAAGATAAATTCGTTCTCGTCACCCGAGATCCTCATTGGGACCCTGCCTCCGATAACCCACTCAATGTTGCCAAATGGATGTACGGAAGTGCCGTTCCAAGATGGCTAATGGCCAGACTAGTGGCAGCTGGATTCGGGACGCCCTACTGCGGTGAATCGACGTCCTCTCGTCTGGACGCCGGAGAAAAGGGCGCCATTGTCGGTGCATCTGCACTCATGTTGTTAGGCGCTGGAATGGTTGTGTTAGCCTATCTCGATCCGGAACCGACCAGCAAACTTGGACTGTTGGTGGGTGGAGGGATCTCTTGCGCTTTGGGCGGAGGAACTATTTTTATCGTGATTCTTCTCACTCGGAAAAAGTACAGGTTCAAGAAGAAATTTAATCCTAAGACTGGAGATATTGAGTTTGAGGCCGAACCTTGCGAATGAAAGCCGCCCGCCTAGAGTCAACGATAGTCAGATAGAGGTACAGCCCACCGGGACGTTAAGCGTCAGATCGAGACTGAGCCG
>JBKQMP010000076.1:0-10026 GCA_052146665.1 Dissulfurispiraceae bacterium | reverse complement strand
TTTCGGCTCCGCCAGAAGCCCTACACGGGGCGATCTCAAGGTCACTCGACCTCTGATACCTCCCGGGTTCCTATTTTAGAGCAGCTTTATCACTTAAAGCCATGTCCAGTTTTTCCCGGCCAGCTCTATCATGTTGGAATAATTCCGGCAAAAACATAGTGTAATATCCTCATTTATTTTTCGTTTGATTTTGACGTCGCGTCCCGGCTGGTTTTCCTGAGGTAAATGAAAAAAATAACTATGCAAAAGAGCGTAGCCGCCCCAACAGATGCTAAAATTGTGTAGAAGCGAGCCTCCTGCTCCGACAAATTGGGGAAACAAATGAGTATCGGGTTTCTCGATCCCAGCCATACCTTTCCCCGCGAGGCATCCAGGAGCGCCGTAGTGATCTCCACGGGCGAAAACGCAATCGGAGCCAGCGTCCCATAATGAGGTTGATCGACATAAAGGTACTTCGTGATCTTACCATCCGGTGCAAGAAAGATCAGTACCGACGGATGGATGAACCCGGTGGACACTTTCCATGAACCGAATCCAACAGACCGGGTAACCTCTGTTTTTCGAAAACTAAATCCGACCGCTTCGGTAAGCCGCCCGATACTTTCTCTGTTGCCTGTTAGAAAATTCCATGCCTCCTCTGGGAAATCCAACCCAGTTGCCTTGATATAGTTGACCTTCTTATCCTTCGCGATGGCTGGGGTATCATCTTCATCGAAGCTAATAGTCACTATTGCATAATCCTTTCCCGGCGAGAGGTTTACGCTGCCGATGGTCGCGGCCAGACCTCCGAGCAATTGAGGACAGATATTATTACAAGAATAATAGACGAGAGTAAGGATAGTCGGTTTCGTCACAATAGTGCTCAACTTCACCGGCTTGCCGTTTTCGTCAGAAAACGTAAGATCGAGCGGCACTCTCTGACCCCTTTTCTCAACTATCCCGATGTTGTAGGCAACATCCGCCTGATGCGCCGCCGCAGTGCCCAATAGAAAAAAGACTGCAAGTGTAATCATTAAAACTATTCGTTTCATGACTTATTCAGCCTCCCATATTGCCTCAAATTCAATGGCCGCTGAACTACACGCGGCTGCGATGGTAATTAGTGAAAGCAAGCTAGACAAGATGTTCCAACTCTCAAAGTGGTGTCCCTGGAATGGCCTCGACTTGAAATGGATGCCGATACAATCACCGCATTTCTTGCGCGACGAGAATAAGTAGAACAGTATTTAGGTAATCCACAATTCTTTAAACATGATATCAGAAAAACTATCACTTATCTATTTTATTATACTCTGGATATTTCTGCCGGTGTATGTTTATAAGTGTTGCAATTCTCCATCCTGTCTAATGAAGGCGTGCCAGTTTGAAAGATTGAGCATTTTTAGTCCGGTAACTGAAAAAGTGAAGGGCATCGTGTTTAATCCGACGAGAAGTGATTGCTGAATCCCGTAATTAGTGTAGTGAAATTTTACTCCTTACCTCCACCCTCCATCAACTCATAGTTTCCCTCTTTGAATCTCTGTGCATAATATTCTATAGCAGCGTCGTCACGCAGTAGGGCATCGAGCTTCCTCACGAAAGCTATAAGCCTTCCAAGCTGGTCCAGGATCTCTTCCATCCGGACCCTGCCGATATTGGCGACCCGGGCTGTGAGGAGGTCTCCAGTGGTCCAGATCGTGAAGCCGTATTCTTTCAATATTGAAGCTATGAATTGCACGCGTCTGGAACGCTGCACGATATCCGTAGCGCCCCCTGAGAAGCGGAAATAGACATGATTGTTCCTGGGGTTCTCGCTGCAGTAACAATCCACTATATTGAAGTGATACCCAAACTTGAGACTGAGATTGACATACTCATTAGAGGCCACTGCAACATTCTGAACGGGGGAGCGCATGCTCGTCGAGTGGATGTCGGGCATCCTCGTCATGCTTATGAAAAAATCTTTCATTGTCAGCGGGACGGCTTCGTTATGCCAAGCGCCCGGGTACATCATTCCGCCGATAATCGCCTTGAGCGGTATAGATGTTATCTCAGCCGCAGTTGCGGTTTTCCTCGTATCACTTTTTGAGTTGGCTCTTCCCTTATCGAGTCCGCCACCCATGTCGATAAGCACGATGCTTGCGGGAATCGGCAGATCCAGTGCCACAGCAGCATAGCCTCTGAGACTCGCCGTCTTATTCCTGGCGCAGTCCACAAGCTCCATAATTGATTTCTCGTGTATGAACCTGAGGATATCGTGCATCGTCTTGCACTCTTCAGGTTGAAATTTGTCATGAAGCGGTTCGATCAGGTTGAGCGGAGAAATATGTCTGAGCACATATCTCTTCCTCAGGTATTCGTGACCCTCGGTAACGCTCGGAGCGTTTTCCTCGCTGCAGCCCTGCACGTCGTCGATAAGACCCTCATATACAGCACTGCCTTCATCGTCGATATTAACTGTAATTTCCATCCCATGCCTTAGAACCTTGGTTGCATCGTCTGTGTTTACAATCGTGGGAATCCTGAATTCCCTCGAAATTGACGCCATATGGCTGGTTGGGGTACCAATATCTGTGATAATGGCGGACACATCGTTCATAAGACGAACAAAAGCAGAAAAGTCGCGCTTTGAAACGAGGATAGCGCCTTTCGGGACATCCTTTATATCGCCTGGCGTCTTTACAATGTAGACCGTACCGCTTCCAATGCCCTTCTGAACCACTATACCTTTATTCCTCATCAGCACCGGCCTCGACTTGAGGTCTTTGCCGACAGAGGCGCACTTTTTGCTCTGGTCGTCTCCCAGCCTCAGCTCCCTGGACTGCAGTATAAATATTCGTCCATCCCGGTCAATTGCCCATTCAATGTCCTGGGGTCTTCTGAAATGTTTTTCGAGCGACTGGGCCTGCAAGATCAGTTCCACTACTACCTCTGAATCAAGGACCGGCCTTCCACTCAACTCATTAGGGGTGGGGATGGAGTCAATTCCCCCGCCTGGGAGTACTACCGTCATGGACTCCTTATTGCCGCACCTGGTACCAAGAATTTGTGGTACCTGGCCCTTTTTCACCCTGTAGATATCGGCTTCAACGAGTCCCTCGACAACGGTCTTTCCCAGACCCCAGTTCGCGCTGATCAGCGCATTCTCTTTCTTGCCGCTCGGATCAACAGAATAGACGACCCCGCTCGAAACCGCATCGACCATAGCGACGCATCCTACTGCCATTTTCATTTTTCCCGCGTCGTATCGGAAGCGTCTCTGATACGCAATTGAATGCAGCGAGTAGAGGCTGGCGACCACCTTCTTATAAGCTTCCTTAATGGCCACTCCTTCAAGCGGCACGTTGAGCACCGTATCGAATTGACCGGCGAATGAAAGTCTCCCGTCTTCCTCCTCGGCACTGCTCCTGACCGCGACTGAGCAAAATGTCCCGCATTTCGCCCTCATCTTTCGGATAGCCTTTTCGAACGCATCATCCAACCTGGGGGGAATCCTGCTACCGATAATCGTATCACGAAGCGCGGCGTAGTCGGTTTCTGAAGCACGGCCAGTCCTTCCGAGGGTTGCGACCTGCTCGCTGATTCCGTTGAATGCGATGAATTCATCAAAAGCATGAGTCGTAACGAAAAAGGTTTCAGGAACACGGAGCTTCAGGATGTTGCCGACTTCGGCGAGCCCGGCATTCTTGCCACCGATTTCATAGTATATATCCCACAAAGTATCTTCCAGGAAAACTATCATTTCGCCCGAAGCGGAGATCTTATTGGACAACATATCGCTGATCCTGGTATCGATTCGTATAAATGCGTCCATGAGATTTGGATACCTACCGCGGGTGAAGGTGTCGAAGCTCTTTATCGAATCCCACACAGCGGTAGACAGCTCGGCGTATGCGCTCTCTATATAGTGGACGTCGAACAGGTAGTCACCGCTGAGTTTTTCTCCCATGTCCGCGATCATTTCGACTGCTTTGTTGTGGCTGGCGAGGACTTCCCTGAATCTGTGGAAGAGCTCTTTAAAAGGCGGCAGCGGAGCGACCGCCCGCTTCATTTTCTTTTGGAAGGTACGTAAAACTCCTTCTAGACTCTTGCCCATTCCCGCTATTACTCCAGTGCCCGTTCTATCGACGCTTTAAGTTCCTTGATCTTGACCGGCTTCGGGAAAAAATCGAAAACATCTCCTCTAAGTGCTTCTATGGCGGTATCGAGATTAGCAAAGGCAGTGATCATAATAACCTTGGTCTTAGGGTATTGCTCCTTTACCGTCCTAAGGACCTCCATGCCGTCAATGCCTTTCATCTTGAAGTCGGTGACGACTACGTCAAATGCCTCTTCCTTGAGCCTTGCGAGTGCTGACTCTCCGTTCAGGAAAGTCTCCACAAAATATCCGTCATGTTCCAGAGCCATTTTTGCCATATCCACGACGATCTTTTCGTCATCAATAACCATGATCTTTTTGCTCATCTCAAGCCTCCTTTGTTCTTCCATATGCGGGCAACTCTATGGTAAAGGTCGTACCGACCCCGACAGTGCTCTCGACCCTAATATTTCCTTTATGGTTTTTGATTATTCCGTAGCTTACTGATAAGCCGAGACCGGTGCCGCTGCTCTTTGTGCTGAAGAAGGGGTCAAAAATATTGGACAGATATTCAGGAGGAATCCCCTGGCCAGTGTCTTTGACGTAAATATAAACCTTATCGTCATCGCCTTTTCTCGTCTCGATCGAAAGTCTGCCGCCTGGCGACATCGCTTGCGTTGCGTTGACTATTAAGTTCACCATGACCTGCTCGATTTGGTGCTCGTCAACGCGAACACGGGGAAGGTTGAGTTCTAGGGTTACCTTGGATTCGATATTCGACAAATCCAATGTGTTCTGCATGAGCTGCACCGATTTTCGTACTATGTCGTTAATGTTTGCTTCCTTTAATTTCACCTCCCTGGTTTTTGAGAAGTCCAGGAGGTTCCTTACGACAGCTTCCATTCTTTTGGTTTCTTCGGCGACCCTATTCAATAGTACCAGCCTATTTTCTTTAGTCAGGTAATCGTACAATTCAAGCGAGTTCTGGGTGATCATCGAAATGTTGTTCAGCGGATTGATCAGTTCGTGCGCCACTCCGGCCGTCAGAACTCCGAGGGAGGCAAGTTTTTTTGCCTGGATAATCTCCTCACCCCTGTCCTCTAGTTCTTTCGACATGCGGTTTATGGCGAGTATTACGGACCCAAATTCGTCCTTTGATTTCACGTCTTCTATTTTGCTGAAATTCCCCTCTGCTATGGATAGCGCAAGTCCCTCGATCGCCCTAAGCGACCCCACTATTTTTTTCGAGAAAACCCTCCCCAGCACTATCGCGAGGAAGAGAATGCCTAAGAAGGACATGAAAAGAAGGCGCTTTGCAGTGGAGATGATGTCGTTGACTTTTTGCCTCTCAAGCTGAGTCTTGTTCTTGAAGAAACCCCTCAATTTTCCACCAACGGCCCTTAGTTCTGTTTCCAGGTGCGGGTTCTTGCCGCCGGATTTGTCAATCTCATCTATGACGGTAGAATATTCATCAAGATAAGACTTGATCAACTGAAGGTTCTTTGCTCCGATGACGCGGCTTATATCATCCTGGGTCGCTTCAATGGCCTGCATAGAATCGTTTATGTTTTCATGAATGTTGGCAATCCATTTCTCGTCTTTGTACAGGAGAAAGTTTTTTTCCGCGATCCGCATTTCGAGAAAGGACGCATTCAGATCATCCGATATTTCTACAAACCTCAGCTTTGCAAGAACCTGGTTCATGTTATGCAGGGCGAACAGACCGATCAGAACGATGAACGCGACATTGAAAAAATATGAATACAGGATTTTACGTTCGATTTTCATTCAGGGCTCTCATTCCGGAACCGGGCATCTTGGCAACTCGGCCTGTTCCTTTCTTACCGGTAGGTACCATAGTGCGCCATCCACTACCATTAATACTCCGGCAGCTAAAAACATTATATCGATAACAGCTAAAAAACTGAATTTGAAATAACCCATCAATAAAATTCCGAGACTCGAAAAAGAGACCCCTGTCCGCACGAGAGCAAGGCCGGTCCTAGCCCTGGCATATATCGAACGATAACATGCGGTCACTGTCCTTTGTCCTGCAAGGACATTCCTCTCGCGGGCCAGCTGGGTCCTTTCCATGCTCGCCGGCTTGGGAAAAAGAATAGTGCAATGGTTTGCCAGGAAATCGCCGAGGCGCGCGAGCATTGTCCCTTTAGTTGGCACATATGCGCCGGTATTGTCGATGAAATGGTAATTCTCCAAGAAATATAAGGTCGCCGATGTCACTTCCACCAGAGTCTGGTTTCCAGGAGGCCTTATATTCGATCTCCTGATCTTCAGGTAGCCGGACAGGCCCCAAGAACCTATCGCTAGGCCTGCAACGATCATCGCCCAGTAAAAATAGACATGATCTCCGAATCTTAATGTATGCAAAAGCACATCAGCGAGAGCGATCATACCAAGGCCCCACCTTAGTATAGCCAGATGTGTCCTTCCCTTGGCGAGGTCGTTCCGGTAACATGCGAGCCTCGTTCTCCATTGGGCCATATTGTTCCGCCAAAGCGCGAGGCCCGTCCTCTCGGTCCCTATCAGATGACCCGGTTTTGCGTGCAGGAAGTCCTTGATGAACCACCGAATGTCCTCGCGGAGCGCGAAAAGGAGTTCATACTTTTCGGTCCTGAAAAATCTCCGCACTTCATCCAAAAGCTCAGGGTCTGACGGATCGTTAGAGGCTATGATGACAGTGTCACTTCCCCGTGCGATAGGAAACCAGTTGCTCAGGAAAAGCCTGTCGCTATCCAGTCCAATGAGAAGATCGGGCGACACGGGCATTCTCTCATCGTATTCGACGAACGGGCATTTATAATAATCAGCTGATGCCTGCAGGACCAGGTGCCGGGGAACCCCGTATTCCCTGATCAGCACTGTTTCAAGGTCAACAGCCCTCGCGTCGGCCGAGCTTATCGCAGCGGTCAGCTCTTGCCTACCGAGAATGCCTGCATCCAACAGATTGCCGAATCTAGCAGTCTCTATGTCACTCGAGATTATCGTCACCGAATGTCACCTTGTTCCACAACTGGACCGGTTTACCGTAGTCTGGGATCAATATTTCCATGTTTCCAAGACAATAGGGGAACTGTTTACGTATCTTCTCAGCCGGAAGGTACCAGTAAAGACCGTCAAAGATCAAAAGCAGTCCCGCAGCGATGAGCACGCCATTGAGTGCAGTCCATGACAGTGCATCTGCACCATAATAGACCAGCAATCCTGTGCCGACGGCCGCAATGCTCATTCCCGTCCTTATGAATGCGAGACCGGTCCGAGATCTCGCCATGATGGTTCGCAGCCTGGCCATGACGTTTCGCCTGTCAGCTAGCACTGTTCTTTCAAGGGCCAGACCTGTTGTAGCCCAGATCCCCCATCCAGTTGTCCCTTTGACAGGAGGTACATGAGCATGTACATCCCGAAAACCCGTCCGCTTGTGGGTCGGAGGAAAAAAGGTGTCCCAAACGCTGCCTCTCTCCTCGGCCCTTTTTAGAGATTTGACACACATGATACCGGAGCGCCTTCCCGGCAGGTACCAGTAAAAACCTTCCATCGCCATCAGTATACCCATTAGGATAAGACCAGCATCGAAGACAGTCCAGCCCCCGGCGGGGAATTGTCGCAGCAGCACTATGCCGAGTGCAGCAAATGCGACTCCAGTACGCGTAAACGCAAGCCCGTTGCGTCCTCTGGCCATCAATGTCCTGAAACATGCCAGAGGCGTCCTCTCCTCGGCAAAGTTGGTCCTGTCGCTTGCCAGGAAACGCCGCCTCATTACCGGAGAGAGATTACTCCAATTTGAAGCGAGCGCGTCCGCTCCTTCTGCCGGTTCGGAACGCGTAAAGCAGGGATTATTCCCAGGATTAGACAATTCGAGCACTGTCGCCCTTCCGTCATATTCCGTTGCTGAACAGTCCAGTTTCTTTTTCCCAGTCCTCCTGGCAGGCAGATACCACAAAAGTCCGTCGATGGTCACGATGATACCGATAAGCAGGAGGGCCGCTTCAAAGACAGTGGAATACCCGATCCCGAATACCCTGAAAAGTATGATTGATATTGAGATGAAAGAAAGCCCCGTCCTCATAAAGGCCAGCCCGGTCCTGCCCTTCGCAAGAGATGTGCGGTAGCAGGATAACAAAGACCGTCTTTCGGCAAGGAATGTCCGTACTTGTGCAAGTGGTGTTCGGCCACCGGAAACACTGAAATTGGGATTCAGGTCAAGATTATTCTCGATTATTCTGATAATGTCGGAGGGGAGCGATACGATGAAGTTGACTGTTTTGACTTTCAGGGTCTGCTTTATTTGCTCAACACGTGAAGGATCGGGATTGTAAGCAATGACCTCGGCCTGCTCGCTGTCGAAATAGAGAGGGATCCAGAGGAGCCTCTTTGATTGTTCGAGGTCTAGCATCCTCACAATTTTTGAAGAGACCATTATATCTTCATCGTATTCCACGAAAGGATGGCCGTAATATGCGGTCAGGCAAAACAGTAATTCATGCTTTGGGATGCCCCTTGATAACAATAGATCTTCAGGGTATTTTCCGGTAGCGGAGGATTCGGCTATTATATCAAGCAATTCTTTTTCGGATAGTAATCCTTGCTTGATCAATCTTGCAAATTTTGTGTCAACCATGCAGCGTTTCAGACCTTAGATCTCAGTTCTTGAAATACATTTTTAGCTTAAAAATTAATTATATACACTTCTTAAAAAATAAGCAAACAGGCGCCGTCCTTCACCCAAAGCTCGTGATTTACGCATTCTAATCTTCGAGACGCAAGACTGGGTAGAGTGGAGTTATGGTTCGAGAACCGCAAGAACCTCATATGAACCCCAAGAAGGCTACCAAATCTACCATGCCAGGAGTGCCGGCATTCCACTACCTGGCCAAGACAGACCTTGAAGGAGATTGGCATAAAGGAAAGACAAGCCTATTAATGGCCTGTTTGGGAATATAGCAGTGGAAATAGGAACCGGAGACAGCGAGTGGACGACAAACTTCACCGTCGATGTCGAAAAACGAGGCATTATGAGCAGACAACTTGATCCTTGGCATGGAGGCATTGCGAGTGTGTGCAAAGGACGCATCGTTCAAACAACATGTGACAGGCTCCTTTTTGGCTCTGAGCGCGTCCGGATACATGTGAGACAAAAATTAAGGGATAAAAGAGGAATATGGAGGCACCCCTGGATGAAAGTATTAAGCATGTCAAAAGGATAAGAATTGTTGTATTATGTTTAGGTGGTCTAAAAAAATAACAGGAGGTATCACAATGAGAAGCAAGGTTACGTTGTTTTCTTTTATGGCTTTACTGTTCTCTGTCTTTTTGGGCTCTTCGAGTCTTGTCTATGCTGAGGAGATGCACCATAAGCATGGGGGCTCTGAGATGGGGATGCATCATATGCATATGCTTATGGATCATGGCATAACGATGGTAGTGCAGGGCTCTAACATGGTGATGCTTGCCCAGATGAAGATGGCTCCTGGGGTAGATACCAAGACCCTTCAGCACGGGCAGCACATGATGAAGGAAGGCAAGGAGCTCATCACTCGTGTTCTGAACGGCCCTGAGATGACGGCCATGATGAAGGAGCACGCTACTGACCCTCTGATGGAGTATACTCATCAGCTGGGGGAAGCGATGCTTAAGCTTACCGATATACTTGAAAAGATGTCCATGGAGGACATGTCATCTGCTGACATGATGGGGATGCATCACATGCACATGATGATTAACCATGCAGTTGAAATGGCAGCTCAAGGTGCGGATCTGATCATGCTGGGCAAGATGGGCATGGCTAGGGGCATTGACAAGATGACAATAGAGCACGGTAAGGCAATGTTGGGTGATGGCAAGTCTATGGTGGAGGACATGATGGGGGGCAAGGAAATGATGGAGATGCACGCAAAAGGCATGACGCCGGAGAAGTCACCGATGATGGGGGCATCGCATCAACAAGGGGAAGC
>JBKQMP010000075.1:0-16806 GCA_052146665.1 Dissulfurispiraceae bacterium | reverse complement strand
CCATTGCTGTCTTTCATCTCGCACCTCCGTAGGTTATCTATTTTAACCTAACCTTTCGGTGTGTCCGCTATTCCGGGGGAAGTTCAGGTTTTGAAGACCAAGGGGTCGTTTCATCATCATTTCAAACTTAATAAGCTTGAAATTCAATTCCCTGATTTTCTTTAGTCGTTCCTTATCATCATCGATAGTATCAATTAGGTCTTTTAGGGTAATAATCTCTTTTCTTATTTCAAGCTCGAGGGGCACACAGCCTGCATTTTTCAAGACTTTGTAAGCAGCCCTCAGGTCTTCCGGCACCCAAGTATCATCTTCGAAACAGAGAGGCTTGCCTGCTCCTGAAAGATTATCGAATTCTCCACGCTCCATCGCCTCACTTATTTTTGCTTCGGCAATCTTCGCTATTATATCCATGACAGTTATTCTACCATAGCTCTCTGACATTCAATCTCGCGAGAGTGGTCTCCAACTCTCCGCCTAACTCTGTTCTGCTAAAACTCTTAATGGCCATGCCTTAGTCATCAGATCCCTGCATAAGATACATCCAAAGAACAGCTTTTTTTAAAGACAAGGATGACTTCTCAGCTGGAGCTGTGCTTTCTGATCCATCTTGCGGCCGTAGTACAGGTAACACCATTACTAACTATAGGTGATTCATGGTCACCATTGAGGCTCAAGTCTATTTCATCTGGACGGTTCGAAAAAATGATGACTCGCTCTAATTGCGCAAGACTGTAAAGTAACACAGTCAAATCGTGCAAAAAAAAGAGGGTAATATTCGCACTGTTGAGATTATCCAGGAGCCTGTGAAGCCTTGTCATCACTTAAATTGACAAAAAGTTGCCTTAGAAATTATAATCTAAAAAAGTATTTATCACTGAAGGAGGAAATTTATGGCAGAAGGCATTTTTGAGCTTACGGCTTCGACATGGGACAAGGAGGTGTTAGAGTTTAAAGGGCTAGTCATGGTGGATTTTTGGGCGGTATGGTGCGGCCCGTGCAGAATTGTTGCGCCAACTGTTGAAGAGCTGGCAAAGGAATACGCGGGAAAAATGAAAGTTGGCAAATTAAATACCGACGAAAATCCTGATCTTGCGAGCAGATACAAAATCATGGGGATCCCAACCATAATGTTTTTTAAAGATGGTCAGAAGGTGGACCAGATTGTCGGTGCAGTCCCAAAGCCACAATTAAAGTCAAAGATAGATAACTACTTGAGTTCCTAAGGAACTGTTAAGCTCTCTGAATCCCCCTTCCAAAAGGGGGATTTGCAAGACTGTTTTACTATCCACAATATGAGGAAGTCCCGCACACATAGATGAAAAGACTCACCTGCGTGGTTCTCACACTGAGCATTAGCATGCTATTCTGGGGTTGCTCTAAGAAAGAGGAAAACATTTCTGAAGGTGTTAGAAAGGCAAGTATTGACAACGCCGCACCTCAGTTCACCCTCAGCGATATAACTGGCAAACAAGTGAGTCTCAGTGATTATAGGGGAAAGGTTGTTTTGCTTGAGTTTTTTACCTCATGGTGTTATCCCTGCCAGACAATTGCACCGGCGCTGCAGGACGTGTATAGAAAGTATGCAGGCAGAGACTTTATCGTGATCGGCATATCTCTTAAGGAGGGTTTTGTTCTGGCATCCTTAAAGTCTTTTGTTGAAAAATATAAGATTTCATATCCCACCCTAATCGATGATGGAAATGTTAGCAGGAACTACGCCGTGTTCAGCATACCGACAAGTTTTGTCATTGACCGAACGGGGAAGGTGAGAAATAAACATATGGGAAGTATCGAGGATTTCTCGATGATAGTGTCGAAGGAAATAGATGCGCTGCTATGAGGGAGTGACGTAGTTGGGAGGGTTGACAGATGTTTGAAAGTCTGAACGAGAAGCTAGAGGCAATATTTAAGAAGTTGAAGGGCAGGGGACTTCTTAAGGAAGAAGATGTCGATCTTGCCCTCAAAGAAATACGACTTGCACTCTTGGAAGCAGACGTTAATTTCAAGGTCGTTAAGGACTTAATCCAGCACATCAGGGAAAGGGCTGTGGGCAAAGAGGTTTTGGAAAGCCTCTCCCCAGGACAACAGGTCATCAAGATAGTCTATGATCAATTATGCGAACTATTGGGCGCATCAAATGCGAGGATACAGCTTGCCCCAAATCCTCCGACAGTTCTGATGATGGTGGGCCTGCACGGCTCGGGAAAGACTACAACATCAGCGAAGCTCGCACGTTTTTTTAAAAAAGAGGGAAGGAGGCCGATGCTCGTTGCCGCAGACCTGCAGCGGCCTGCAGCTATAGATCAGCTTATAACCCTTGGTAGGCAGATAGATATTCCGGTGCATTACTCAAAGGATATAAAGGATCCTGTTTCTCTCTGTGAAGATGCGCTGAAGAGAGGACGTTTGGATGGAAGGGATATAATCATCTTTGATACAGCTGGAAGATTACACATTGATGAAGATCTTATGACGGAGCTCGGGCAGATTAAAGCAAAGATAAATCCAAAAGAGGTCCTGCTTGTTGCAGATGCGATGACTGGCCAGGACGCCGTCGCCATGTCAAAGAACTTCAATGAGCAGATAGGG
This sequence comes from Dissulfurispiraceae bacterium, assembly GCA_052146665.1. Lineage (GTDB taxonomy): Bacteria > Nitrospirota > Thermodesulfovibrionia > Thermodesulfovibrionales > Dissulfurispiraceae > JBKQMP01. The sequence continues at coordinate 14,217 of JBKQMP010000075.1, read as the reverse complement.
ATCGATGGCATTATTCTGACAAAGATGGATGGTGATGCAAGGGGTGGGGCGGCTCTTTCCATGAGGCATGTCACCGGGAAGCCCATTAAATTTATCGGTATCGGCGAAAAGATAGACATGCTTGAGCCCTTTTATCCTGAAAGGATTGCAAACAGGATATTAGGCATGGGGGACGTTCTAACATTGATTGAAAAGGCTCAGGACGCTTTTGACCAGAAAGAGGCTGAGAAGTTTCACAAGAAGCTGGTTCAGGATGACTTTACCTTTGAGGATCTCAGGGAACAGCTGAAGAAACTTCGCAGTATGGGTCCTATCGAAAACCTACTAGGCATGATTCCGGGCGTGAATAAGGCAATAAAGGATATAAAGGTTGAAGAAAAGGAGTTTGTCAAAATCGAAGCCATCATTAATTCTATGACCCGTGAGGAGCGAGGAAACCATTTGATTTTAAACGGCAGCAGGCGGAAGCGGATAGCCATGGGGAGCGGCACGGTGGTCTCTGATGTTAACAGGCTCATTAAGCAGTATCTCGAGATGAAAAAACTGATGAAGGCTATGAGAGGGGGGGGTGGCAAGAAAGGCTTTCGCCTTCCCAAGATTATGCCTTTCTGAAGGCGATATGATGTTATGCTGAGCTTTGAAGCATCTGTTTTGCGGGGCTTTTAAATTATAGCGACGGCCTGATTGATTATTGCATTATTTGTCTAGAATATATTAAAATTTCAACTCTTAACAATTTGCTCAGGAGGTGATCGTTTGGTAAAGATCAGATTGACGAGAATGGGAGCTCATAAAAAGCCATTTTACAGAATTATCGTTGCTGACTCGAGGGCGAGAAGGGATGGTCCATTCATAGAAATTATAGGAAGTTACGATCCTAAAAAAGAACCATCAGAGATAAAGCTCGATGTGGAAAGGGCAAAGTACTGGGTTGAGCATGGTGCAGAGCCTACTGACACGGTTAAGAAACTCTTGCAGAAATCCGGAATGTAATACTGCAGAGGAAGGATGCAGGGTACAAAAAAGAAAACACCATGTGTTCTGAATCCTGACCTCAAAATCCTATGGAGGTGGAGAGATGAAGGCATTAATCGAGATGATGGCAAGGTCGCTTGTTGATAAGCCAGAAGAGGTAAAAGTTACCGAGATTGATGGGGAAAAGACGACTGTGTATGAACTAAGGGTGTCTGCAGGGGACTTGGGGAAAGTTATTGGTAAACAGGGGAAAACTGCGCGGTCAATGAGGACTATTCTGGGAGCCGCCGGTACTAAAATAGGTAAGCGGTGTGTTCTTGAAATATTAGAATAAGGGTTGTTTGATAAAAGAACTTGAGGGGCGTTTTTTTAAACGCCCCTTGTTGTTGGCAGAGCAATAGAAACTATTTTGGAGGTCAGGGAGAAATTCTTGCGGATGACGGCAGAGACTGAATCTCTTATAACAATCGGCAGGGTGGTAAGGTCGTGGGGAGTAAAAGGAGAGCTTCTTGTGGCATCCCTTGGGGTTGACCATGGAATTTTTTTTGGAATAAATGAGATAGGTGTCCAACACGCCATTAATGATGTTTCGCAGAAAAATGATCCTGAATCACTTCTGATACAATGGAAAAAACTGAAGTCAGTCAGAGCACACAATAATTTTATGGTAATGGGAATTGAGAGTTGCGATACGCCGGAGGAGGCCGATAAATATCGTGGTGCGGTCATAAGAGTGAAGAGGTCTGATCATCATCAACTGCAAGCGGGGGTCTATTATCATGATCAAATCATAGGTATGATGGTCTGCACTGCCGAGGGTAATTACCTCGGAAGGATAACGTCTATTATAGAAACGGGCAGCAACGACGTATATGTAGTGGATGGCAATGACCGAGAATATCTCATCCCAGCGATAAGAAGCTGTGTCGAAGACATAGACGTGGAATCGCAGAAGATGATAGTGAGGCTCATGGAAGTCATCTGATTATGGCTATGGCATTGTGATCTGTTGCATGCGTTAGAATGTAACCCATTGGGCTTACAAATAAATTTTAAAATTTGAACACTCTATGAGCATTGGATTCGACATCATCACTATTTTCCCTGAGATACTGCATTCCTATCTCGGTGAGAGTATTGTAAAAAGGGCAATCGATCGAGGATTGGTCGATATCAAGGTATATAATCTCAGGGATTTTACAACCGATAGGCATAGAACTGTTGATGACTATCCCTATGGAGGCGGTGCCGGGATGGTTTTTAAGGTGGAGCCGCTATACAATGCATTGCACTCGATAAAAACAGACGGGCTTAAGAGGGTCACGATATTATTAAGTCCCAAGGGCAATACTTTTGATCAGGAAATGGCAAAAAAATTGTCACTAGAAAAGAGAAGGCTCCTGTTGATTTGCGGCAGGTATGAAGGAATCGATGAGAGGGTGCGGGAGTTTCTTGTAGATACGGAAATCTCTATTGGAGATTATGTTCTCACTGGAGGAGAACTTTGTGCTTTAGTTATAATAGATGGGATCACTCGACTCGTACCCGGCGTACTCGGTGATGAGATGTCGACGAAAGAGGAGTCTTTCTCCTGGGGAATCCTCGATTATCCCCACTATACGAGGCCGCCAGAGTTCGAGGGCATGAAGGTTCCTGAGGTGCTGCTTTCAGGGAATCACAAAGAGATTTGGAAGTGGAGGAAAAGAGAGGCAATTAGGAGGACGTTACAGAGGAGACCAGACCTCCTTCAAAAAGTTACGTTGGATGAAGAAGATAACATGATTGTTAAGGAGCTTTGCTCGATTAAAATGGAAACGACAGATGTGGAGGGAAAAGATGAACGTCATACAGACAATTGAAGAAGGTTATCTGAAACAGACCCCTGACTTTAGGATTGGGGACACTATCAGGATATATGTCAAGGTCGTTGAAGGAGACAAGGAGAGACTCCAACCATATGAGGGTATTGTGATCGGACGTAAAGGTGGAGGTTTGAGGGCAACGTTCATGGTAAGAAAGATATCTTTTGGTGTCGGGGTAGAGAGGATATTTCCACTTCACTCTCCCTCAATAGAAAGGATAGATATTTTAAAGAGAGGAGATGTGAGAAGGGCTAAACTTTATTATCTCAGGGGTAAAAAGGGCAAGGCCGCTAAAGTTAAAGAGAAAGAGAGAGAGAGAATAATCAAGACTGTTCCAGAAGCCTAGAGGGTTTTCATGGATCTCTACGACTACGATGAATCTATCAGGAAAGGTAGGTTTAAGGTCATTGCGGGGGTTGACGAGGCCGGCAGGGGACCACTGGCTGGCCCTGTAGTGGCAGCAGCAGTTATTTTATCTGATGAGATAAGGATAAATGGAATAAGGGATTCAAAAAAAGTGCCCTCTAAAGAGAGAGAGCTCCTTTTCAAGAAAATTGTGCTTTATTCGAGAGCTGTTGGTATTGGGATCGCCGAAGTTGGGGAGATAGAGCAGGCGAATATATTATGGGCAACAAAACTGGCAATGCGAAAGGCAGTGATTGATCTGCGTGAAAAGCCCGACATCCTTCTCATTGATGCACTCACCCTGCCGTCACTGGGAGTAGAACAACTACCTATTGTCAAGGGTGACGCCAAGAGTGCTTCAATCGCCGCAGCATCAATAATTGCCAAAGTGGTAAGAGATAGGATCATGGCCCATTTTCATCTGGTTTATCCGCAGTATGGATTTGACAGCCATAAGGGATATGGGACCAAGGCCCATCTTCATAAAATCTCTCAATATGGCCCCTGTCCTATTCACAGGAGAGGTTTTCGAGGGGTGATGTCTCTTGAATTGCCTCTCGAAGAGTATATCTAATGAATAACCATCAGAAGTATTTTCTCACCTTAATCCTCGTCAAGATGTTCTAAGGAGTGATAGTGGAAAAGGAAAGAATCGATGAAGCCCTGGAACTCGTATGGATTTTAGATGAGGAAGGATATCGCGACCTAAAACGATTCAGATTGTGTTCTGATGATCCTGACGTCGAATCATTGATCATTGCATTAGACGAGCAAGAGCTGGCTGTGATTAAAGAAAACACCATAAATTTTTCAATTAAGGGTCAAGATCTTGCAAAGGGACTTATAAGAAGGCACCGGCTTGCTGAAAGACTCTTTACTGACGTTTTTGATCTTTCGAAAGACTTGATCCACGAAGATGCCTGCAAAATGGAGCATATTCTGAGCGAGGAGCTCACAGACAGTGTGTGTACTTTTCTTGGTCATCCCTCCACATGTCCTCACGGTAAGCCTATTCCTAAGGGTGAATGCTGCAAGAAATACAGGCTGGATGTGCAGCCTGTGGTGCTGCGGCTCAATGACCTCGGTGTTGGACAAATGGGCAAGATTGTGTTTCTAACGCCTTCTGAGGCCGCACGAATAGGCCGTTTGAGTTCTATCGGCATAATCCCGGGCACAATTATAAAGCTATTACAGAAACGGCCGTCTATTGTTCTTAAAGTGGATGAAACAACTATAGCAATTGATCCTGAGCTTGCGAAGGAGATCTTTGTTAAGAGGGTTGTTTAGATTGAGAATGCAGTGGAGCTCATAAAGGCCTTTCTATGACTCACCTTCATATTGTGGTGAAGGGTATCGTTCAAGGCGTCGGCTTCAGACCCTTTGTTTATAATCTCGCAAAGAAATTAAAATTAAACGGTTATGTAACGAATTCGTCTGAAGGGGTTGTCATAGAAGTTGAAGGGAATCGCCCTGAAATATTTGTTGAGTCCCTGAAAAGAGAGCATCCCCCCCTTGCCAAAGTTTACTCTATCGAGGTCAAGGCTTTGCCACCCAGACACTTTGATAATTTTGTTATCATTGATAGTTTGGAGGAAGGAAGCTTCACTCATGTCTCCCCCGATATTTCAGTTTGTAAGGACTGCCTTGTTGAAATGTTCAGCATGTCTGACAGACGGTACCTTTATCCATTCATAAACTGCACTAATTGCGGTCCCCGATATTCAATAACACAAAACGTTCCGTATGACAGGCCAAATACAACAATGGCAGCATTTCAAATGTGTCCTAAATGCAAGGAAGAATATGGTGACCCAACAAATAGAAGATTTCATGCCCAGCCCAATGCATGTCCTGTATGCGGGCCGAAAGTAAAATTAATCGTTTCACGCACAGCATACAGCGTTCCACAAAAAGGAAATCCCATCCGGACAACTATAGATTTTCTTAAACAAGGAGCGATAGTCGCTGTCAAGGGTCTCGGGGGATTTCATCTCTGCTGTGATGCACAAAACGTAGATGCGGTCAGAAGACTGAGGGAGAAAAAGAGGAGGAGTAACAAGCCATTTGCCCTTATGTCACCCGATTGTCAAACGATCAAAAGATTCTGTGAACTATCTAAACGTGAAGCAGACATGTTGCAAGACAGGCGCAGACCCATAGTTCTTCTGAAAAAAATTTCCAATTTGTCGCTTCCGGATGTTATTGCACCAAGGAACAAATACATCGGTATCATGCTCCCTTATACGCCGTTACATTATCTCTTGTTTTTTTATTCTATGCGGCTTAATCCTCACAAGCCTGAGCTGAACTTATTCAATTCCGCTGCAAGTCCTTTATTAGAGTTCAATAAGCAACATCTAGAAAAAGGTGAGGACGGAGGATTTGGAAAAGGCATAACAGAAGCACCGAATCAGGATCGAATGGTGTCACCCCATTTCTCTGTTCTTGTGATGACGAGCGGCAACCTCGCAGAGGAGCCGATAGTGATTGATAATGAAGAGGCAGTCGCAAGGCTCTCGGGTATTGCGGACGCCTTCCTTGTGCATGACAGGGATATTTTTATGCGAGTTGACGACTCGGTGCTCAGGGTTGTGAACGGGGATTGTCGAGTTTTCGTGAGGCGTTCAAGAGGATACGTGCCGGAGGCGATTAGCATTGGACATGACGGTCCGGATGTGTTGGGCTGTGGAGCAGATCTGAAAAATACCTTTACCATCGCGAAGGGGAGCTATGCCATTGTCAGTCAGCATATTGGCGATATGGAAAACCTGGAAACGCTCAATTTCTTTGAAGAAAGCCTTGCCAACTTAACGAAAGTGTATAGGGCACATCCGGTCGCTCTAGCACATGACCTCCACCCTGACTATCTCTCAACTCATTGGGCTTTACGGATGAAGGCTGATACGGGAATTCAATGCTACGGCATACAGCATCATTATGCTCATATTGCTTCTGTTATGGCGGAGAAGGGTCTTAGAGGGAAGGTGGTCGGGATTGCTTTTGATGGCACAGGGTATGGCACAGATGGCAATCTATGGGGAAGTGAGTTTCTCATATGCGATCTGCAGGGCTTTACAAGGGCTGCACACTTTGACTACGTCCCACTGCCCGGAGGAGAAAGGGCAATTCGGGAATGTTGGCGGACAGCAATAAGTTATATCCGGAAGGCCTTCAAAGGGGATGATTTTTGGGACGTCGTCAATTCGATTGGATTTATTGCAAAATATGGCCCAGAGGACGTCAGTAATATTTTAAAAGTGCTAGACAACGCACAATTCTCTCCCCTCTCATCGGGGGCAGGCAGACTCTTCGACGCTGTTTCAGCTATTGCAGGAATCTGTGATCAAAATACCTTCGAAGGGGAGGCCGCAATTGCCCTTGAGAGTGCAATTACAAATGGCGAGAGCGCTGCAAAGTATCCTTTTGACATTTCAGGAGAAGATCCATTCATAATTCATTTTTCGCCGATGATCCGTGAGATTATTAATGACGTCAGACAGATGGTGAATAACGGCCTGATCGCTTTGAGGTTCCACAATACAGTTATTGCCGTCATCGAGGAGATAACCGGAAGGCTTTGCTCTCACTCGGGGATAAAGAGCGTTGCGTTGAGCGGAGGAGTTTTTCAAAATGCATACATAGCAGAGAAGACTAGTCGCGTCCTATCACTTATGGGATGCAATGTGTATAGCCATGAGCGGGTCCCCTGCAACGATGGTTGCATATCTCTTGGCCAGGCATACATTGTGAGAGAAAAGATGAGAATGACCACATAGAAATTTCTTATCGATCGGGATGAGCCTATAGAAATTTCTTATCACTGTGATGAAAATTTTTAATAACTAAACAAACAAAATTCCTTGACAATATTGTCATATTGTCCTAAACTTTAACCAAAAAATAAGCAGGAGGTTTGTTATGGGAGAAGAGAGCCTCTACAAAAGCCTAACTCGGCGAGGGGTATCGCGAAGGGACTTCATCAAATTCTGTACTGCGATGGCTGCAACACTTGCGTTGCCATCATCGTTCATACCAAGGATAGCAGAAGCCCTCGAGAAGAAGCAGAAGCCTTATGTTGTCTGGCTTGAACTTTCCGATTGCGCGGGAGATTCTGAGTCCATGCTCAGGGCAACAAAGCCAACTATTGCGGAGATAGTCCTTGATGTCATCTCTCTGGAGTATCATGAGACTATTATGGCTCCCTCAGGGAAGGCAGCTGAAAAGTCCCTCGACGATGTCGTCAAGAATCAGAAAGGAAAGTACATCGCTATTGTTGAAGGAGCGGTGCCTATGAAGGACGGCGGTATTTACTGCTGTGTCGCCGGCAAATCAGCCATCGACTCAGTCAGGGAAGTCTGCGGCAATGCCATGGCCACACTGGCTGTCGGGTCGTGTGCGTCTTGGGGAGGAGTTGCAAGTGCAAGTCCTAACCCGACAGGGTGTGTGGGGGTTAAAGCCGCAGTGCCGGGCGCAACTGTCATCAATCTCCCTGGATGCCCTGTCAATGTGGAGAATGTTACCGCCACCATAGTTTACTTTTTGACCTTTGGTGCGTTACCCCAACTTGATGGCAAGGGCCGCCCGCTCTTTGGTTATGGCCAAAGGATACATGACAACTGTGAAAGACGCCCGCATTTTGATGCGGGACAGTTTGTGAGAAAATGGGGAGACGAGGGGCACAGGCTTGGCTGGTGTCTTTATGAGATGGGTTGCAAGGGGCCTCAGGCTAATTATAACTGTCCTACAGTTAGATTTAACACGGGAACAAGCTGGCCAGTAATGGCAGGAGCTCCCTGCATGGCCTGTGCTGCAAATGATAATTGGGATACATTTGGCCCTATTTATAGTAGACTTGCAAACGTTCCAGGCGCTGGTTATCAATCATCAGCAGACAAGATAGGTCTTGGCGTTGCCGCTGTCGCAGCTGCCGGTGTCGCAGCCCATGCAGCTATCAGGGTAGCCAAGGGTGGTCCGGCCAAGGAAGAGAAATAAAGCCATTAAGAATAACGTTAAAGGAGGATAAAGCATGGCTAAAATAGCAATTGATCCAGTCACAAGGATTGAAGGCCATCTGAGAATTGAGGCTCAGGTGGACGGTGGTGTCGTTAAAGATGCGTGGTCTTCGGGCACCATGTGGAGAGGTCTTGAACTGATTGTCAAGAACAGAGATCCGAGGGAGGTCTGGGCCCTCCTCTCCCGCATATGAGGGGTTTGAACGACGGTTCATTCCACCAGCTCCGTGAGGGCTGTAGAAAACGCATTAGGAATAACGATTCCAGATAACGCTAGAATCATCAGGAACTTAATAACCGGCATTCAGTACGTACAGGATCATGTGATACATTTTTATCACCTCCATGCCCTTGACTGGGTGGATGTGGTGAGCGCCTTGAAAGCTGACCCAGCGAAGACAGCAGCACTGGCTGAATCACTATCGGATTGGCCGAAATCTTCGCAAGTTTATTTCAAGGCGATTCAGGGCAAGGTGAAGGCGCTTGTGGAAAGCGGTCAACTCGGTATTTTTGCCAACGGCTATTGGGGGCATCCGGCATACAAACTACCTCCGGAGGCAAACCTCATGGCAGTTGCCCACTACCTTGAGGCATTGGACTGGCAGAGAGATGTCATAAGGATGCAAGCTATGCTTGGTGCGAAGAATCCGCATCCGCAGACATACCTTGTGGGCGGCATGGCAATCCCAGTTGATCCAAATAGCCAAAACGCCATCAACGCAGGAAGTTTGGCCCTCATGAACGAAATCTCAAAGAAGGCGCTTGCCTTTGTCGAAAAGGTCTACATCCCGGACCTCCTTGCAGTTGCATCTTTTTATAAGGAATGGGCAGGCATTGGAGGCGGCGTTGGTAATTACCTTTCATATGGTGAATTCCAGAACGACAATATAAGCAACACGACGAACTGCTGGCTCCCCGCAGGTTATATCAGGAAAAAGAACTTGAGTAAGGTAGAGCCTGTGGACCATAAAAAGGTCACTGAAGAGGTTTCCTATGCATGGTACAAGTATACTGCGGGAGACAGCAAGGGCTTGCATCCCTGGGACGGAGAGACTATTCCAAATTACACGGGGCCTCAGCCGCCGTATGAATTTCTTGACACTTCGAAAAAATACAGCTGGGTCAAAGCCATAAGATATGACGGCCTTTCAACAGAAGTTGGTCCGCTTTCAAGGATGCTGGTCGCATTTGCCTCAGGCCACAAGAGGGTGAAAGAGGTCGTTACCATGGTATTGCAGAAACTGGGGGTTGGGCCGGAGGCATTGTTCTCAACGCTTGGGCGGACTGCGGCGAGAGGCATAGAGACTCTGATTACCGCGGAGATGCTCCCGACCTGGATCGATGAACTTGCGGCCAAGATGAAGAGCGGGGACCTGCGTATCCACAATGGCGAAAAATGGGATCCGTCCACCTGGCCTAAAGAGGCTAAGGGATATGGTTTTCACGAGGCACCTCGTGGAGCCCTATGTCACTGGGTAGTCATCAAGGACGGCAAAGTCGCCAATTATCAATGCGTTGTCCCAGGCGGCTGGAATTCCGGCCCGAGGGACGCCAAGGGACAGCCAGGTCCGTTCGAAGCAGCTTTGATGGGAACACCGGTTAAGGATCCTAATAAACCTCTGGAGATACTGAGGACCATTCATTCCTTTGACCCATGTATGGCCTGTGCCATCCATGTTGTTGATCCCAATCGGAATGAGTTAGTAAAAGTAAAGGTACTATAGGAGGGTGTAGCCATGTTAAAGAAGGTATATGTCTGGGAATTTCCTGTGAGGCTGACCCATTGGCTCAACTTCCTGAGTATATTCACCTTGGGATTCACCGGCGTTTGCATTGGGGCACCCTTCATTTATGCTTCGGAGACGTACTACACCATGGCAGTCATGAGGTACATTCACTTCATTGCTGCCTATGTGTTTACGGTGAGCGTGCTTGTGCGCATATACTGGTGGTTCGTGGGCAACAAGTACGCCAAATGGAACCAGTTTATCCCGTCAACAATCGAACGCTGCAAGAACAGTGTCGACACGGGTCTGTTCTACTGTTTCTTGAAGGATGAACTGCCCCATACCCCCGGGCATACAGGGCTAGCTGGGATCACCTACCTCTGCTTGATCGTGTTGTTCCTATTGGAGATAGTGACGGGCTTTGCGTTATACTCACAAAGCCATATCGGGGCGTTCTGGGCGCTCACGGGGGGATGGCTTCTTTCGGTGCTCTCTTCGGGAACGGTCAGACTTATTCACCACCTGATTATGTGGGTGATCGGCCTTTTCGTGATTGTCCACGTGTATATCTCGTGGCATAATGACAGGATTGAGAGAAATGGTCTGATGAGTTCAATTTTCAGCGGCTTCAAGACAATGGATGAACACTAAAATTGCGGTCATTGGATTAGGTAACATTCTTTTAAGGGATGAAGGAGTCGGGGTTCATGTAGTTAATGCCATAAAACAAAGGTATACCTTTTCTCCTGCAGTGGAGATAATAGACGGTGGCACGTTGGGCCTCGACCTCCTTCCCCTCTTTGAGGGGAAGGAAAAGGTGCTTCTTGTTGATGCCGTTGATTTTGCTAAAGAGCCTGGGCATATCGATAAAATAGAGGATCAGAATATCCCTTCTGTGCTTCTTTCAAAGCTTTCAGTTCATCATATCGGGCTTTCCGATGTTTTATTTGCATCCGACCTTATGGATATTAAGCCAGCGAAGATAACCCTTATTGGTATACAGCCAGAGTCACTCGACCTGGGGCTGGACATGACACCTATAATAAATACTAAAATTCAAGATTTGATAACCCTTGTTCTTAACACCCTTAGGGAGTGGAACGTAGAATGTGTCTTGCAGTCCCCTCAAAAATAGTAACTATCGATAGCCTCTCTGCAATAGTCGATGTATATGGCGCGCGGAAAGAAATAAGCCTTATCCTTCTTCCTGAGGAAGCGAAGATAGGGGACTATGTCCTTGTTCATGCGGGTTTTGCCATTCAGAAGATCGATGAGGAGGCTGCGAAAGACGCGCTCAATCTGATAAGAGAATACGCAGAGGCCTTGCAACAAGAAGATGAGGACATGGACATGTTCGACCGGCAGTCACCTTGAAAATTGGGATCACTCTCGCCCCACGGTCTCTACGCCTCGATTAGCCATCAACTTATTCATGGCATTCACCAAACAAATAATATTTAAAACGTAATGGAATTGACTTGCGATCAAATAGCAATGTCAGTAGAATAACAGTGGGAATTTCGAAGCCATATCGCGTGAGCGGATGAACTCAAGTAATATTAAAATCTTTGGTTACTGCAAGGAGATCGCAGAGTTGAACATTTATTTGGAGAGGAGTTTTTATGGTAAGAAATGATAAATGGATAAGAGAAATGGCTAAAGGCGGCATGATAGAGCCTTTTAATGAGGGTCAGGTCAGAGAAGGGGTGATTTCATACGGAGTCAGCTCGTATGGATATGATATGAGGATAGGCGATGAGTTTAAGATCTTCACCAACATCAACAATACAGTTGTAGATCCAAAATGCTTTGACAAGAGGAGCCTTGTCGATTACAAAGGTGAAGTGTGTATTATTCCGCCGAATTCCTTTGCACTCGCTAGTTCCGTAGAGTATTTCAGAGTGCCACGTGATGTTCTTGTCATCTGCCTTGGAAAGTCGACCTATGCGCGTTGCGGGATAGTGGTTAATGTGACTCCCTTAGAGCCGGAGTGGGAAGGGCATGTTACTGTTGAAGTCTCCAATACTTCCCCCTTGCCTGCACGCATATACGCCAATGAGGGCATAGCCCAGTTAATCTTCTTACAGGCCTCTGAGATTTGCCAGACCTCCTATAAAGATAAGGCCGGCAAGTATCAGGCACAACAAGGGATAACGCTCCCGCGACTGTAATATGCTCTGGAGAGAAAAACTCATTGTTGCACTCGATACCTCAAATGAGAATCATGCCATTGAAGTGGTTGATGCACTTAATGAATATGTCCAGATCTTTAAAGTTGGCTTCGAGCTCTTTGTGACGTCAGGTCCGGCCATAATCCAGAAGATTCATGATCGAAACAAAAAAGTATTTCTCGATTTAAAGTTTCACGATATTCCGAATACCGTTTCCAAAGCAGCGATTGTCGCTGCAAGGCTCGGTGTCTGTATGTTCAATCTACATGCCTCCGGGGGACTCGAGATGATGCGGCGTTGCAGGGAGGCAGTCCTGGAAGTATGCATGAAGGAGGACAGGAAAACGCCAATGATATTAGGAGTTACGGCTCTTACAAGTCTCGATAACGAAATATTGAGGCAAGAATTAGGGATTCACCACAGTATTAAGACACATGTCAAGCATCTATCCATGCTGGCATTGAGGGCGGGTCTTGACGGTGTTGTTGCTTCAACCCACGAGATAGGAATGATTAAGAATGAATGTGGGAAGGACTTCCTTGTGGTGACGCCGGGCATAAGACCATCATGGGTGCCCCCTGATGACCAGAGAAGGACGGCAACGCCGCGAGAGGCCTTGAGAGGAGGGGCAGACTACATCGTCATGGGAAGGGGAATCCTTAAGCAGGATGATCCTATAAAGGCTCTGGAACTTATCTCTCTGGAAATGCTCACTGCCAAATAAGGTGAGCGAAAGGCCAACAGGCAATCATCTCCACAAAAGCCGCATGTCTAATAAATCTTTGGGACAGTCCACAACTCTTCGCCGGTCGAGACATTCCATAATCTGACAGTATTGTCCCAACCTCCAGAGAGGGCGTTTCTGCCATTGGGAGAAAATGCCGCAGAAGTCACGTAACCTGAATGGCCAGTGAATGTCTTTATTTCCTGTCCGTCAAGAATGTCCCAGAGCTTCATGGAGTAATCCATACTACCTGCTGAAAGCGCGTACTTGCCGTCCGGCGAGAAGGAGACTGATGTGACCCAGAAGGAATGCCCTGTAAATGTTCTTTTTAGCGCTCCTGATGGCAATTCCCATAGTTTCATACTGTGATCCCAACTACCGGATAATGCAAATTTGCCATCAGGTGAGAAAATAACGGCACTCACAATGCTGGAATGCCCTGTCAATACCTTTATCTCCCGTCTTGCAGCAATGTCCCAAAGAATGATGGTTGTGTCGGCACTTCCTGACAGTGCCTTTGTCCCGTCAGGGGAAAAGGCTACCGAGGTCACCGCATCACGGTGTCCCGTAAGAGTCCCTAACTCTTTGCCGGAGGATACATCCCAGAGTCTGAGTGTGCTATCTGAACTCCCGGATAATGCCCGCAGCCCATCTGGTGAAAAAACGACTGAGGTGACGCCTTTCGAATGCCCAGTGAATGTTTTAAGGTCTTTCCCGGTATGGACATCCCATAATTTAATGGTCTTGTCCAAGCTCCCAGACAGGATATAATTAGCATCAGGAGAGAAGGTCACCGAGGTGACGCCTTTCGAATGTCCCGTGAATGTTCTGAGTTCTTTCCCAGTATGGACATCCCATAATTTGATGGTGCGGTCTGAGCTTCCGGAAAGGGCGAGCCTTCCATCTGATGAAAAGGCGACGGAGGTTACATTGTGTGAATGTCCCGGCTGAGAATATCCTTCTATGCTCTCAGTCTGATGGGTAAGGCAAGCTGGCAGAAGAAAGTAGAGCACTAGAAGATTAGTCATCAATAGTCTCTTTAGCCAGCGATCTTCAATCATACTTTACCTCGGGTTGCCACGCACGACCGCTCAAGACGTGAGGTCTCTCCCCTCCGGAAAGAGAGTCAATCCATGAAGGGCTGAACGGTATCTTATCGTTATCATAGCAATATCTACGTATTTGAAACAAAATATTTTTTCAAGGTATTTGTATTATACATAGCGCAATAAGTAATTGCGTATTAAGGTGACAATATGATATCCTGTATTCATGAAACCACTAACCATTACGGATTCATCAACGATTATTTTGGGTTTACAGGATGAAATTCGTCGTTCA
>JBKQMP010000074.1:0-32198 GCA_052146665.1 Dissulfurispiraceae bacterium | reverse complement strand
TTTCCATAGCGATACACCGCTTCTGAACGGCAGGATGGACACCGTATTCCCTCATCTATCTCTGATGTCTGACAGAATTGGTTTGCCTTCACGATGTCTGCGAACTCATGCCCCCCCTGATCATGTTTTTCACATTGCGACTGATCAGTATTACCAAATAATCCTTTATCCTTGCCCTTTCCTTGAGACCGCAGAGCATTGTCTCATAAAGCATTCGTATTTCCTCCTCAGGAATACCTAAATCCCTCGCAAGCATTCGAACGGTTCTGGAATGCTGTTTCCGATCCACATCATTCTCGTATGAGCAGGAATTTGCCATGATACCACTTTTTTCAAAAAGCCAACAGTAGGTACTTCGTCAATAGTCTGTGGCTTGCCGCCGACCTGAAGCCGCAAACCAACGCGCTATAACGTTGATTTCGACTTTTTCTGCCCCCTCTTCTTTACAGCGGCTTCAGCGAGCTCCTCTGCGGCAAAAGGGGAATGCACTGCGGGTGATCCAGTTTCCAATCGCGCCTTCGGAAGAGCGGCGCTTCCGATCTCCTTTACGCCTTCAACGACTCCTACCAGCATGTCCTTCACCGCTTTTAGCGCCGTATTCCCGATGCCGCCCGCCGCTTCGATCGCGCCGCCCACTGCAGCCTTGGCAACTTCCGTCACGTTTCCTCCGACTTCCTCCGTCGCCTCGATAACCCCGTCAACCGCCCTCCGTGCGACAAGAGCCACATCAGCCCCAACCTCAGCTGCTCCTTTGACCGCTCCCCTGACGGTCTGGCTCGCAGCTGTAACAACATCCCCTCCGATGTCACTGACTCCCATTACAACGCCCTTAGCTACACTCTTCGTGCTCAAAACAAGACCTGTGCCGAACTCCTCCGTGGCGGTTATGGCACCTTTGACAACGTCCTTCGTAATGGCGAGACTCTCTGCCGCCACGTCCCTACCCGCCCGAAGGGTATTCAATACGGTGTTCCTGACAAGGCAAACGATCTCTGCCTCTATCTCGTTGATCCCTTTCAGGCTGCAAATGATGCCTTCTTTGACCGCAGTTCCGGCCTTGCCGATTTCTCCGTGGTATTTTATGTCCCTGTCTGCTCTAGTGCTCATAATACACCTCACCTTTGTTATACTCCAAATCTTTTATTAAATAACGAAGTCAAGTCGCCCACTCCGGTCCCTTCGGCAGTTTAGCCATCTCCGGTTTAAAGACCCGCCGCTTTCCGCCCCCTCCTCGCAGAGGGTTTAGCTTTATCGTCATTCTTGCTTTCAAACTATCATACCGTCAGATAATTGTCAACGCAGAAGTTTTTATGGGAAACATTAATAATTTAAATGAATTTTAGTCATTCTTCGTTTTTTGTTTCTTTAAGGCATAGAACATCTGCTGGCGCCAGTTTAAGTACCATCTTTTTGATGAGGGAACCGTAAAGCGCTTTCGACGACTTTTTATTATTTCCCTGCGATTGCCCACTGAATTTCAGAAGATCGTATAACGAAAAGCCGCTATGACGGTTTTATGAAGTTTTGAAGAATCTCAAAAAAATAACAGAACTGTAATATTCATTTAACAGGCGTATGCTATGCTGAGCCATGCAAAGGCTTTACAGGGCCGATCTGCACGTGCACTCGCGCCACTCGAACAAGCCGTCGAGTTGGGCGCTTCGGAAGTTCAACTGTCCCGAAAGCTTCACCAAGCCAGAATACATTTTCCAGTCCGCCCGAAGGAAAGGCATGGACTACGTCACGATAACCGACCACAACAGCATAGAAGGGGCTCTCGAAATCGCCCATCTTCCTAACACCTTCATCAGTATGGAGACCACTACCTATTTACCTGAAAACGGCTGCAAGCTCCACGTAGTCGCCCTTGGCATTACCGAAGAAGATTACCAAGAGATCATGCGCCTCAGGAAAAACATATACGAGCTTTCGGCATTCCTGAGGGACAGTAAAATAACACATTTCCCCGCCCATCCGCTTTACGACATGAACGGCGGGCTCACAGCCGACGCGTTCGAAAAACTCATACTGCTCTTCGATGTTTTCGAGGTGAAGAACGGCTCTCGTTCAAAGAAATATAATTCTATTATCGAGTTGACGCTAGCTTCACTGACCAAAGAAAAGATAGAGTTCCTAGCAAACAAGCATGACATCGATCCCGTGGGCGCCGTCCCGTGGCGAAAGGCTGAAGTGGCCGGTTCGGACGACCACAGCGGTCTCTTTGTGGCACGGGCCTACACGGCAAGCCGGCGGGGTGATAACATACGGGAATTCCTCGATGCAGTGACGGAAGGCGAGTGCTGGGCAGCGGGCGAAGACGGCGATGCACTCACTCTCGCTCACAGCATTTATGGTGTGGGGTATAAATTCTTTACAGAGAAAATCCAGCAAAACAGATCCGGTTCCTTTCCGTTCGTGCACAGGCTTTTGAGGACCGTGAGTGATGTTGAGGGCGGCGGGGTGCCGCTGTTTGAAAAGATCAAGCTTTTTATCCACCGCTACCTCCCTGAGGTCTATGACGAAGCCCACGAGGGGAGAAGCTTTGAGCAGGTGCTTGACACCGAGGCGCGGCGCATCCTGCGTGACACGAAATTTCTCGCCTCAATAAGCGCTAATGACATAAACAGGAAGGCTTTTGTCTTGGTCAGCCGTCTTATAAACAAGCTCATGTATATTTACACTAAGCGACTCACCAAGACATGGCCGCCCGCAGGCATTGCCGGCCTCTTCAACTCCATGGGGACCATTGGCCTTCTTCATATTCTCACGTCTCCCTATTACCTCGCGTTTCATCATCAGAACAGAAGTAAAAAACTCATCCGGGAGGTCGAAAAGAGATTCGCAATTGCGGACGAACGGCCTCGGAAAATCGCTCTTTTCACTGACACTCTGCACGAAATCAACGGCGTGGCCATTACAATCAAGCGCATGATAGGGACTGCGAAGGCAAAAGGTATCGAGCTTGTCGTCATCACTTCGGACCCGAATGAGACAAAGTTCGCGGATGGCCTAATGAGCTTCCAGAGCGTCGGAGAGTTCACCCTGCCAGAGTACCCTGAGCTAAAGCTTCATTTTCCTCCCCTCCTTGAGGTGCTGGACTACTTCGAAAGGGAGAGGTTCACGAGCATCCATGCAAGCACGCCAGGGACGATGGGTCTTATGGCCCTGTTCCTGAGCAGGATTCTCGACGTGCCGATATCTGGCACCTACCACACCGATATTCCCAAGTACGTAAAGAGTTTGACAAACGACACCTTCATGGAGGAAGCTGCCTGGCAGTACATGATCTGGTTCTACAATCTCATGGCCGAAGTCATGGTACCCTCAGCGAGCACTAGAAAAGAGCTTGTGGAAAGAGGGCTTGACCCCGCAAAAGCAAAACCCCTGCCACGATGGGTAGACACAACCATCTTTTCACCAACGAAAAAAAGCCCGGATCTCTGGAGGGCTTACGGCCTCGACGGTTCGCCGAAGCTCCTCTACGTAGGAAGGGTTTCGAAGGAGAAAAACCTTGAACTCCTCGCCCGGAGTTTTGCGTCTCTTGTGAACGACGGCGTCAGGGCCGATCTAGTGGTGGTAGGCGACGGCCCTTTCAGGGCGGAAATGGAAAGGTTGCTCAAGGGTTATCCTGCCTACTTTACCGGCTTCAAGACTGGCGAAGAGCTATGCGCTCTTTATGCCTCGGCCGATGTCTTCGTATTCCCAAGTGCCACTGACACCTTCGGGAACGTAGTCCTCGAGGCGCAGGCTTCGGGACTGCCTGCGATAGTCTCGGATACTGGCGGGCCCAAGGAGCTTATCGTACACGGCACAACGGGATTCGCGGTGCAGAACGACAATTCGGAAAGCCTTATGAAGGCGATGCGGCTTTTCATTGATGATCCGGCGCTCCGCGCCGAGATGGGTGTCCGCGCCCGACTCTTCACAGAAAAAAAGGGCTTGAATCCCGCTGATTATTGCTGCACAATCCTGGAAGGGGGTGTGGCGGCAATCTGATGTCAGTTCCCGGCATAAAACTCCTGAAACCTCTTGTTTGGACTCTCGTCAATCCGCGGAGGGGTCTGCCCGGGCAGCTCATTATTCAGTACACCGACAGGTGCAATGCGACATGCCCGCAGTGCGGCATGCGCGTGACCAACCGGTTTAGCCGCTCTACGCTTGGGCTTGACTCAACAAAGAGGCTCATCGAGGATGCGGCCGAAAGAGGCATAAAGGCGATAAGCTTTACCGGTGGCGAACCTCTGTTGTACCTCCACGATATCGCGACACTAGTGAGTCATGCCCGAAAGATGGGCATAGAATTCACGAGGACCGGCACCAACGGTTTCTTATTCGCAAATTCCGATTCCCCCTGGTTCGAGGAGCGTGTGGCCAAGGTCGCCGACGAACTCGCTGAGAGCGGGCTCTACACTTTCTGGATAAGCCTGGACTCAGCCGATGCCGCCGTCCATGAGGAGATGCGGGGACTGCCAGGCGTAGTCAGGGGCATCGAAAAAGCGCTTCCTATCTTTGAGAGCCGCGGGATTTATCCATCGGTCAACCTTGGCATCAATAGAAACCTTGGACGGCATCGGTCTCCCGAAGTCTTCGAGCCCCTCTCCTTTTATGAATTCTTCAGGGATGCGCTCTGTGCTTACTATCGCCGCGTTCGTGACATGGGCTTTACCATCGCCAACGCCTGCTATCCGATGAGCCTGGAAGCGGGACTTACCGACAGCGATGCGGTTTACGCGGCCGCCTCGGCTGATAATATAGTGACGTTCACCCGCGCTGAAAAGGAGGTCATCTTCAAGGCCCTTTTCGATACTATTGCCGAGTTTCGCCCAAAACTGAGGATATTCACCCCGAGAAGCTCTCTCTATGCCCTTATCAGACAGATGGCCGGAGACGAAGAATTCAGTTTCCCCTGCCGAGGAGGGCTTGATTTCTTTTTCGTGAGCGCCCGGGATGGCACTGCTTATCCCTGCGGCTATCGGGGGGAAGAGAACTTGGGTGCGCTTCCGCATCTGCCCCGCAAACACTCGACAAAGGCAGCTTCATGCAGGCTTTGCGAGTGGGAGTGCTTTCGCGACCCCTCGGAGATGCTCGGCCCCATCGTCGCATTATTTTCCGACCCAGTCGCATTTTATCGAAAAATCGTAAGAAACGGCGCCTACCGACGGCTCTGGATAGAAGACCTCCGCTACTACGCTGCCTGCGACTTCTTCGATGCACGGCGGCCGCCTGACTATAAAAGGCTTACAAGCTTCGGACTGCCAAAGAGTTCTGCAGTCGTGGAAAACGACCCTCTTTACTCAGGAGATTCGATATAGAAGCCGGCGACCATGGACAGGCCCTTGCTTTTACGCTCACCAGAGCGAGTTCACTCTCCCTTACCTCTATTGCCTGCGCAGCACTTATCAGCATATGCTTCTTTTTCTCCGGAACCGCATCTGCCATCCCTTGCGCGGATGGCGATATCAGGGATATCGGTATCCTTGTTCCCCGAAGCCTGATCGATTCGCAAGTTGCCGCTTCCGCGATCGCGGATACTAAGAAACTTCTTGAGAAGGGCTTCCCCTACGTCAGGGTTGAGATAAATAGCCCTCATACAAGCGTCACCATCATTCTGCCAGAGGTACCAAAAGGAAATCCTGATGAAACAAAAAGGCTTTTTTCGTACCCCCCGCAGGAATACACGTGGATCTCTTCGTGCCGAAGCGACGGAGCGTTACAGCTTCGACTTCTTGCAGCATCTCCCGAGGCAGTCAGCTTCGGTCTTTACGGGCTTTTACAAGAGAAGCTCGGGTTCGCATTCTACCATCCCAGAGAGACGATCATCCCCTCTCACGGGAGGTGGCCGCTTCCTGCAAAGTTCACGTGGGAGGCCAGACCGCGCTTCGAAAAAAGAGGCTTCCACCTCCACACGCTTCATCCGATTGAACTTACTCAGGCGCTCAACGATTCCAGTGGGCATCTCAGCGAGGTGAAGGAGTACATCGACTGGCTTGCAAGAAACGGACAGAACGCCTTCCAGTTCTTTCTGCTTCGAGACGTGGACAGGGAAAGGTGGCCGGCCAGGGCACGCGAGATAGTTAGGTACGCCCACAGCCGCGGGGTCCTCGCAGGTCTCGAGATTTCTCTATCGAGGATCCAACAGGCCGCGTTTCAAGCGGCGAAGTTACTGTCTTTGCAATCCTCTCTTGGGGACCAGGAGGAAAGGTCACTCAGTTGGCTTTTCCAGGCTGATTGGGACTTTGTCACCGTGGACTTCACCGTAGGGGAGTATCTCCCCGACCTCGGGGGGCTTATGCCGGGACTACGCGAAAAGATGTTAGCCGGGATAGCGAGGAGAGGAGCCAAACCGTTTTATGCCACCCATGTCATAGAAGGAGCAAACTGGTATAGTGAGCCAAGCACGAAAGCGGGTGTTCTTATCCACACAGTGATGTGTTATTCCGCCGCTGAAGCGACTGCGCCCGTTTATGGCAATAAGAACCAGCGCCATATGCTCGACCTAGCACTGCGTGAAGCTCCGAATCGCGAGGCGTGGTATTGGCCTGAATCCGCCTATTGGGTCTCATTTGATAATTCTGTGCCTCTCCTTCTGCTTCTTTACCCTGAGGCACGGTTTCAGGACATCATTCTCATGGAGCAGTTAGGGATTCGCGGACACCTCACCTTCAGCTCGGGCTGGGAATGGGGCTATTGGCTTACGGATTGGAGTATCGCGCGATGGTGCTGGAAATACGCTGATAACGGCGTAGAAGAAGCAGCTTATCCTCTCTCCATCCTTGACACTCTGCTCCCCGGGAAAAGATTGCGCGGTTTGTGGCAACAGGCCCTCGACTTGCAGCGCGCCTATCTGAAAGAGAAGGGTCTCCTCCCCTACCTGTCTGCACTCGATCCGTCCTCAGAGCTCTTCTTTCCCTTTAATAGGCCCTTTCAGCCCAGGCCTCGATACCCTTTCCGGCTTCTCAGGAGCGCGACAGAAGCCGAGCTTCAAAAAGCCCGTGAAGATGTCTCACTTTTGGATGAGTACGCCTCAAATATCGAATCGCTTTCCAAGTTGATCGAGGCAGTAGCCGAGAAAAAGCTCGGTAACGATCCCTCTTTTGAGAAACTCCACAGGGAGCTCCTCTCAGCTCTCAGGATAACGGCGCTCAGGGCTCAACACAGAGCACTCACCATGAAAGCGCTCATGTCACGACAGATGAAAGGCAAGGATGAGGTGGAGCATTATCTTGCAAGAGCCCGCGATATAAGGCTTACTGCATTATCTCTCGTGCGGGAGGCTGAGAAGACATATCGTTACCCCATAGATCGTCTTGCAGGCAAAGGGAAAAACCATACGGCATACGAATTCGGCTATCTCTACCCCGTACACGATCTCTTCTTCTGGGAGAGGGAGGAAGAACAGGTGAGGGCTTGGCGCTTTGATGCGTTCTTCATGAATATCTGGGACTTTGGGAAAATCTTAAGGCTAGAAAACCTCTGGTCCTGCCAGGCCACAAGGTAATTTAGCGCCGATATGCCTTACGCTCTCTCCATCTCCCGACAGCATGCATTTCACGGCTCTTTAATTTATGTTCGTCATAGATTTTTTATTACCTGTCTCGGGTGATGAGCATCAGAGATTAATTGAAGCTGTCTTCTCAACTCTAGGTATGTTATGAAAGAGGTGGTGGACATGATTCTACAATAGATATATTCTTAATAGAACAACTAATTGACAAACTCCGCCAGATCCTCAACTGATATGCTTGTGGAGGTGGCGTAAGGATGTAAACAGACAGTGAGCGCCGCACCGCTGATGGCGAAACCTGATGCCCCTTTGCCACTAAAGCCAGTCGGTCAGACCGCAGTCATAATGACAATGGCGAAAGAACGATACGTAAAAGGTTTTACTTTCCACAAAGAATCGGGAGAATAAAGAATGAGCATTCTTTTAAGAATCTTCGGCAAACCATCTCATCCCTCAGAGCATAAGCACGGCTATGAAATAGCCTTGTTTGACGACCTTATCCGAATTTCCCAAGTAGAATCAGAAGAAGCGCTCAGCTCATTGGGAAGCAGTGCCTCGGGGCTCACGGGTTCCAAAGTAGAAGTGCTGCTGGACAAATATGGCCCGAATGTCGCGGTGAAGGAAAAGAAGAAGACCATTATATCCCGTCTCGGGGATAACGTGAGAAATCCGCTTGTGGTGCTCCTTTCCATACTCGGCCTCGTCTCTTACCTCACGGGAGACACACGCGGGACGATTGTCATCTTTCTCATGGTGCTCCTCGGAATCTCTTTGCGCTTCGTGCAGGAGACCCGGTCAGATCACGCCGCTGAAAAGCTGACAGCCATGGTCAGAACAACAACGACCGTTCTCCGTGACGGAATAAGGCAGGAGATCCCCCTCAGAGAGCTGGTGCCGGGCGACATCGTACTCCTCTCAGCCGGCGATATGGTGCCCGCCGATGTGCGTCTCATCACGGCAAAAGATCTCCACATAAACCAGGCGACTCTCACCGGAGAAGCGGTCCCAGTCGAAAAATCGGCTGAGCGTTGCCAGATCTCATGCCGGAATCTTTTCGATCTCCCCAACATCTGTTTCCTTGGCTCGAACATTGAAATAGGCTCGGCAACAGCACTCGTCGCTGCCACCGGAGGACAGACTTATTTTGGAAGGCTTGCCACCAGTATTGTGGGCCAAAGGGTTCTCACCAGCTTCGATAAAGGCGTGAATGGGTTTGCATGGCTCATGATCCGATTTATCGCCGTGATGGTGCCCCTCGTCTTCTTCATCAACGGGTTTTCTAAGGGTAATTGGACCGAGGCCTTCTTGTTTGCCTTGGCCGTTGGCGTCGGCCTCACTCCGGAAATGCTTCCAATGATCGTCACAGTCAATCTTTCAAAAGGTGCTATCGCAATGTCCCGCAAAAAGGTCATTGTCAAGCGTCTCAATTCCATACAGAACTTCGGCGCCATGGATGTTCTCTGCACTGACAAGACAGGAACACTAACGGAGGGAAGAATAGTTCTTGTAAGACATATTGATCTGGAAGGCGCTGAAAGCCACCGGATACTCGAGTATGCCTATCTGAATAGTTATTATCAAACGGGCCTCAAGAATCTCATGGATGTCGCGATACTGGATTACGAACACCTTGAGAAAACGCTGATCGGCGAACAAGGATTCTACAAGATAGATGAGATACCCTTCGATTTTGTCCGGCGCAGGATGTCGATCGTCGTAGGCGACGCTAAAGGTGATCACATCATGATCTGCAAGGGCGCCGTGGAAGAGGTGCTCGCCGTCTGCTCCCAGGTTGAGCTGAAGGGTCAGATCGGCCCGCTCGACGCCACTGGTCATGACCCAAAGACTGAGCTTCTGGTGCGGCAGTTCAATGAGCAGGGGTACCGAGTCATTGCCCTCGCGTGCAAGAAAGTACCGGATCAGCACAAAGAGTATACGATTGCCGATGAAGCAGATCTGACACTGATGGGATTCCTTGCATTCCTTGATCCGCCGAAGGAGACGGCGACAGAGGCCCTGGAAAGCCTCGGACAAAGCAAGGTCAGGGTGAAAATCCTCACCGGTGACAACGAGATTGTCACCAAGAGCATATGCCGGCAGGTGGGCCTCCAGGTGCAAAACGTTCTCACAGGCAGTGTTATAGAGGGGATGAACGATTCAGAGCTTGAGTCCGCGGTGGAGGATACGACTATCTTTGCGAAACTCTCGCCATCTGACAAGGAGCGCATTATAGAAGCCCTGCAACGGAAGAAACACGTGGTGGGTTTTCTGGGGGACGGGATCAATGACGCACCCGCTCTGAAAAACGCCGATGTCGGCATCTCGGTGGATGGCGCCGCCGACATTGCCAAGGAATCCTCCGACATAATTCTGCTCGAGCAGAGCCTTACCGTGCTACAGGAGGGGGTTCTGGAAGGCAGGAAAGTGTTCGGAAATATCATCAAATACATCAAGATGGCTGCAAGCTCAAACTTCGGGAATATGTTCAGTGTCCTGGGTGCCAGTGCCTTTCTGCCGTTTCTTCCCATGCTGCCGATACAGGTTCTCACCAACAATCTCCTGTACGACTTCTCACAGACAGCGATACCAACCGACTCGGTAGACAGGGAATGGATCGAAAAACCACGCAAATGGGCGATTGAAGAGATCCGACGATTCATTCTTCTCATAGGGCCGATAAGTTCGATCTTCGACTATATAACGTTTTACATTATGCTCCACGTTTTTCACTCATGGAACAATCCCGCGCTGTTTCAAACCGGTTGGTTCGTCGAATCATGTTTCACTCAGACGCTCATCATACATGTCATCCGAACGAACAGGATACCCTTTATCGAGAGCAGGGCGAGCATGCCGCTAATCTTGACCTCTCTTGCTATTGTGACGGTTGCCGGGCTTATGCCTTTCCTGCCCATCGGAACAGCATTAGGGTTCGTGCCTTTGCCTAACCTGTACTGGGCATACCTCGCGGCAATGCTCTTAGGTTATATTGTACTAACACAGTTTGTGAAGACCTGGTATGTCAGAAAATATGAGCACTGAACGAGGTCGTGGGATTCTTTGTCCTCGGTGATGCAGGCAATATTGTCAGCTGACCTGTGAAGAACTGTTTATGTCTGTATAGGCGCCTATACAGACCCCGCACAAGAGGGGAAGCACTTCACTTCTGTCTACTCCCGAGACAATTTCTTATCTCATACCGAAAGCCTCAGGCCAGCAACGCCTCCTAAGATCATAAGAATATAAACAATTTGCCGAAGATCAAGCGGGTCACCGAGAAAGACCATTGCGATTACGTTGCTGCCGACGATGGCGGTGCCGGTCCAAATGGCATAGGCTATGCCGACAGACAGATGCTTTAACGATTGTGAGAGAAAGAAGGCGGCGCCAAACCCGCAAGAGGCATAAAACATGAGCGGTACTATTCTGGTAAAGCCCTCGGAAAATTTCAAACTAAATATCCAGCCAATTTCAAAGAGTCCCGCTACGGCAAGATAGACCCAGTGCATTTTTAGCTTAAGCAGGGTTCGGTCTCACGCAGTTGTCTGCGGAGCTTTTCCCGAACGCTCATTTCGCTTGGATAGACTCTCTTGATCCCGTCACCCATGGCCTTCTCGATATCCCTTATGTCCTTTACGAGACGATACATTCCCAATATCTCAACCGAAGCCGCCTGGTCGGTCCCCCACATTGAGCGGTCGAGCGTCACATGGCGTTCGATAAAATTAGCACCGAGGCTTATCGCCGCCCAACTCGGCGCAAGCCCGACTTCGTGTCCGGAGTACCCTATCGGCGTGTCTGGATACTGCTGCCGGAGCGATCGGATCATCAGGAGGTTCAACTCAGAAACGCTGCAGGGGTAAGCGGACGTGGAATGGGCGATGAGAAGGTTCTCCGTACCCAGTTGATTTACTGTCTCTGTTATCTCTTGTGCCGTGGACATCCCCGTAGAGAGGATAAGTGGCTTACCCGTCGATTTCATCTTCCGGAGCAGGGGGATGTCGGTAAGGGCGGCTGAAGGTGCCTTGTAGATCGGAGGGTTGAACTGTTCTATCGCGTCAACGGATTCCTCGTCCCAACATGAGACAAACCAGTCTATACCCTTGGCCTTGCAGTAGGCGTCGATCTGTGCGTACTGCTCGAGTGTGAACTCCACCTTATGCCGGTACTCAATATAGGTCATCCTACCCCATGGAGTATCCCGCTCCATATTCCGTTGGGACCTCGGAACACAGCGCTCTGGCGTGCGCTTCTGGAATTTCACCGCGCTACAGCCGGCGAAGGCCGCCCCGTCGATCAATTTTTGGGCGATATCCATGCAACCGTTATGGTTAATGCCGATCTCCGCAATTATGTACACCAGCTCGTTGTCGCCGATGAACCTGTCCTGAACCCTTATTTTTCTGGCATTTTTCATTGTACCTCCTCGTTCTTGTAAGAAATGATCATTTCCGCAAAATCGCGGAATGCACCGAAGCCACCCTTGTTAATCGCCACGAAGTGGGCGATCTCTACTACCTGAGTAACTGCATCGGAAGGACATGCGCAAAGGCCTACGGACTTCATGGCCTGGATATCGTTCGTGTCGTCGCCGATAAAAGCGATCTCTTCGGGGGCAAATCTCCTCCGCTCCATGATCTCCTTGACAGATGCTGCCTTGTCCTGCACGAGAAGATGCACCTCCGTAATCCCGAGTTTCTCTGCCCGCTTTATTACGGCAACGGAGTTCTCGCCGGTGATGATCCCGGTCTCAACTCCAGCCAGTTCCCTCAGCCGCTCTACCCCCATGCCGTCTCTCAGCGAGAACCGCTTCATCACCTCGCCTTGATCAGAATAGTAGACACCCGTGTCGGTCCAGACACCGTCTATGTCAGTGAGGAGAAGTCTGATCTTCTCCGCTTTTTCCCGCAGCACTCCGCTCATATGATTGTCCATCCGCCGTCTGCCACGAGGTTTTCCCCGGTAATGTAGCTGGAGGCGCCACTTGCGAGAAAGAGGAGAGCCCCCTGGTAATCAGTTCTCTTGGCCATTCTGCCGAGGGGCGTCTTCCGAGAATACCGCTCGATAAAAAAAGTGTCCTGTCCGTTTTGGACTCCTCCGGGCGAGATCGCATTCACCCGAACTCCTGCCCTTCCCCAGTAGGCGGCCAGGTAGCGGGTAAATGCGATCACAGCGCCCTTGCTGGCAGGATAAGCCGGAGACTTAAAGAAGGACTGCTCGCCCGTTGGTGTGCAATAGAGCGACTGGTCGGGGGCCACAATGCCATAGGTGGATGCGATGTTTATGATGCTTCCTTTCCCTTGCCTCGCCATCTGGCTCCCAAGAACCTGCGAGCAGAGGAATACGCCCGAGACGTTCACGTCCATGAATTTCTTCCACATCTGGAGCGGATAATTTTCGAACATCGATTGCTGAAGAGTTAATAAAGGGTCTTCGACCATGTCGTTTACCCCCGCGTTGTTCACAAGCACATCCACGTGTCCGAATTCCTTCATGACGCAATCCAGAAGTGCACGCACTGAGTCGGGATCAGTCACGTCAAGAAAACGGCCTACTGAGCGTGTAGAAAGGCCGTCAGCCAATTCCGAGCAGTTTTCTTCTGCGAGATCGGCGGCAATGACGTGCGCGCCGGCTTCCGCGAGGCAGCGGCAATGCTCCTGACCCAGAAGGCCCAGGGCGCCGGTGACAACGGCAACACACCCTTCGAGACTAAAAAGGTCAGATATCGCCCCGTTCATGAGGTTCTTCTCAGGGGCTTCACGTTGAAGTTTCCCGTTCTCCGAAAAACGGGTTCTACCGGCTCGCCCTGGAGACATTCTCTGACGCTCTTTGCCAAGACCGCCCGGTGAAGGATTGGGAGCACCGCTTCATAGACTTCGAGCACGTAATCGATGTCTGTGTCGGAGTGGCTGAAGCAGAGGTTGTGAAATCCAGACCAGAGAACGCCTCGCTTGATCATCTCCTGCTGCATGAGAGACTTCATGTCGAGAGGATCCCCGGCAGCCGGATCAAAGGTGATGATAGTCCGGCACGGATATCCTTTGCACCGCGTATAGCCCATTCCCAATGCTGCCGCCATTTTGTTATATCCGTCCTTGAGTCTTCTGCCCTGTCTGTCCAGGTAGCCCGGAACATCCTTCTCACGTATCTCCGTGAGGGTCGCCAGCGCTGCGGCAAGAGAAAGAGCTTCGCCGCCGAAGGTAGTGAAAAAGAAGACGTCTCTTTCAAGGAGCCCCATGATCTCTTTCCTTCCCGCCAGCACGGAGAGCGGCATTCCGTTTGCCAGCGCCTTCGAATAACACGACAAATCGGCGAGAACGGAAAAATATTCCTGTGCTCCGCCAGTCGCCAGCCTGAAGCCCGTCCACATCTCATCGAATATCAGGACGGTATTGGTGTCATCGCACATATTTCTTAAATCCTTTAAGAAATCATCGTGAGGCTCCTCAAACACCACCGGCTCAAGAATGACACAGGCCGTATCATCATCGATGGAATCGATCAACGAGCTTATATCGTTATAGATGAAAGTGTGTGTTAGATCTTGCACGCACAGGGGAACACCGCTATTTCTGTCGGTGATACCGATGTACCAGTCGTGCCAGCCGTGATAGCCGCAGCAGAGGATTTTATTTTTGCCCGTGAATGCCCGTGAAAGCCGGATGGCTGCACTCGTAACGTCAGCACCGGTCTTACTGAAGCGGACGCATTCGGCGTTCGGGATCATCTGCCGGATGACTTCCGCAAGCTTGACCTCGAGCGGGTGCATCATCGAGAAGGTGATCCCGTCTTCGAGTTGCGCACGGATTGCGTCATCCACTTTTTCGTAGCAGTATCCCAGGGAGATAGGGCCGACCCCCATGGTAAGATCGAGGTATTTATTCTCGTCCACATCCCAAACATGGGCTCCTTTTCCCCTTATTAGGTACTTGGGGGCGACTCCCTTCACATATTGACCCGGGCCTTTTGCAAGGGTTTGGGTGACGCTCGGGATAAGGTCGACTGCTCGGCGGTAAAGTTCGTTAGACTTACTGATAATCGGCAAAGGCTGGTGAAGGCGCATATCATTTGGCATTTTTCTTCAACTCCTTTAATATAGTGTCCGCGATCTTCTCTCCCGTGAAGCCTTCGTAGAGTAAAATGTCGGGGAGCAGAGCCGGCTTGAACCATCTGTTCTTCAGACTGATGGGCATCACCCGGCCAGCGACGTGATGCTCCATCAAAAGCTCGCACGCTATGGAATACAGTCCACCGGCCTGGAAGTGGTCTTCCAAAGTCACGAGTAGAGAACTCTCGGATGCTGCATGAAGGATGGCTCCCTCATCAATCGGTTTCAGTGTTCGCAAGTTCACGACCCCAGAGGATATACCTTGTGTCCCGAGCATTTCCCTCGCCAGGAGTGCCTCTCGGAGAAGTATGCCGTAAGTGAGAATTGTTACATCCTCTCCCTGAGAGATGATTTCGGCCTTTCCTATGTGAAAGGCCGGGTCATGCTCGATCACGGAAGGAAGGTCGTTATAACGTATGTAGCAGGGTTTCGGACTTTCGAGCATCGTCCGGAGCCCTATAAGCATGTCCGCCTCATCTGAAGGGCAAAATATCTGCATCGGCGGAACAGACCTCATCAAAGCCACATCCTCAATGGCCTGATGTGTCGGGCCATTTGCCGTGGACAAGAATCCAGGGAAGCCACCTATAAGTTTCGCGGGGAGCTCTGAAATGCCTATATCGGTCCTTATAAATTCGAATCCCCGCATGGTGAGGAAGGCAGCCAGCGCATGAAGCACCGGGATTCTTCCCCTCAACGCGAGCCCCGCAGCGATGCCGATCATTGTCTGTTCGGCTATCCCTATGTCTATGAATCGACCGTTGAGGCGATCTGTTATATTCCGTATGGCAACACGGTTCTCGGCAGTGAGCACTACAAAGCGACTGTCCGCAAGGACAATGTCCCTGAGACACTCCTCATAGCTTATGGCCTTTGTATACTTATCCAAGGATCTTCATTAACAGTCTCTCGGCCTCTTTCTGAGAATAGTTGCAGAACCATTTGTCCACACGGTTTTCCAAGTCCTGCAGACCCTTTCCCCTCAAGGTCTGCGCGATCACGACACTGGGTTTTCCCTTTTCGAAGGGAATATCCCGAAAGACCCTTGCGAGGGCGGCAAAATCATGGCCGTCGACCGGCTTCACCGCGACTCCGAAGGCAAGGAACTTTGCTGCAAGCGGCTCGAGAGGAATCAGTTCTTCGGTTGCGCAATTCGCCTGAAATCCATTCCTGTCAATAACGATTATGAGATTCTCCAGCCTCTTGGAAGAAGCCACGAGGAGCGATTCCCACACAGAACCTTCATTCAATTCACCATCCCCCAAAATAGTAACGACCCTGTTAGGAAGTTCCCTCATCGCACAGTCAAGCGCCACCCCTGCGGCAACCGGGAGGATGTGACCAAGTGAGCCGGAGTGGAATTCGACCCCAGGGATCGAGGTATTCGGGTGCCAGTAGATAGAATCGTCCGTCTCAAGGTGGCGCTCAAGCCTTGCTGGATCCAGAAAGCCAAGCTCGGCAAAGACCGCATAAAGTGCGGGTACCGCATGGCCCTTCGAGAGAAATAGGTAGTCACGGGTCTCCTCTTTAAGCGTCTCTCTTGAGATATTCAAAAAGCGTGCGTAGAGGAAGACAAGGATGTCAATGCAGGAAAGCGCAGAACCGATATAGCAACCTCCCTTGGCAGACATTCGAAGGATATGTTGACGGGCCCTTATGGACAACTCCTTGAGCGGCAATGCTCTTATGTCACGCCGTTCCTCGGTCATGGGGCCACCGTTAGGCCGCTTGTGCGAATCTTAATCGTCTTCAGTTCATTCGCATATAGTCTGTACCAGTTTGTCCCCGCATGCCTTCCGTTGATCTTTTGGATAGAAGGATTCCGTTCGAGAAGGCAGAGGATATCATCCATGCCAAAGGCCGGGTTCTCGTGGTAAAGTTCTTTATACACTCTTCTTATAAAGTCATAGTCCTCTTCATAATCGAGCACCCAGCGATGGCTCATCGAGTAGTCAAGGCCGGCCTCCCACTCAACATTGCCTATGCGGAACTGGTCAGGGTTATCCCAGATGAAAGGCGTCGTGTGCTCGCGCTCGAATTGTCTCTCTGCCTTCTCCCATGTTTCTCTGAGAATGTGCATCGGTATAACCTCAACGTCATTTCCGTCTGGGTATGAGGGAGGGTGAAGATTGCTCACAAAATCGAACGCCCCCGAATCGAGCTTGTAAAAAGCGACAACTCGATCGATAATCTCAGGGTCAATAAGCGGGCAGTCAGAGGGGATCTTCACAACAATGTCCGCGCGGAACAGAAGTCCGGCCCGATAATGTCTGTCAAGGAGGTCGGTTGGATGACCCCGAAAGCAATCAAACCCCTCTCGCCTGCAGAGGGATTCGATGATATCGTCTTGAGCAATCGTAGTTGTTGCGACAACGGTCTGGGTTATCAGCGATGACCTCTGCACTCTCTCTATGAGACGAACAAGGCTTTCCTTGCCGGCAAGCGGTCGCAGAACCTTTCTGGGAAGACGTGTTGACCCGCAGCGTGCCTGAACGATGGCAAGTATCCTCATTCCGCGAGGAACTCCATGCACGCGTGCGCTATATTGTGGGCAGACATGCCCCCATTTTGAATGGGCATGAGGCGTTTCAGCTCTTCTATATTAAAATATGAATGGACTTCTTTGCCGAGAGCAAGTCCTATGTATGCGACCGAAGAATACTGCGTGATGAGGATATCGCAGTTTGCGATCATCGGGTTTATGTCACCGTTCTTAAAGACGATGGCAGCAGGGATAATTTTTTTGATCTCCCTCGTGGATCTCTCCGGTTTCTCATTCGGATGGAGCTTGACTATAACAGGCCTACCCCCAGAGAGCGAAAGAGCTTTCTTGATGAATCTGGTTCGCATGTCCGGTTTGAACGTCTCTCTCGAGTCAGAAGTCGCGACAAGGGCGTAATGCCTGTAGGGGAAGTCGTTGACGCGGTATGAGTCGACATTGTCGAAATTTGGTATCCCAGTCACAGCGATCCTCCTCGGGTCTACTCCTTTCTTGATGAAGTGGTCGCTGTATCCCTCCGAGGCGACGCAGAACTTTGCATAAGCGTGGGAAAGACCTGTCATTGAAGTGCTTGCGAGGTAACGAGGGAGTTTGAGTTTCCGCACCACATGGTAGATGAGATTTTCGGGATCGGTCATCCCTTCTTGCACAAGGACAATCTTCTTCTTCCTTATATTTTTTTGGATTATGAGATCCTGGCAGGTCACCACGAGGTCATAGTCATTCGTCTCGCCCCGATAGTCGACCTTGAGGTCGTGCTTCTGCAGATGTCCGTCTGTCTGCTCTTTGAACCGTCCGCCGAGCACCGTGAAACCTAGCATCCCTCTTTCAGTAAGCACTTTCACAATGCCATCTCCATAGTAGGGGGTGAAGGAGCATTGGTGATTTTCGAAATGGTTCGCTATCTGATGCATAATGGTGGTCTGGTTCAGCGAGCCGCAGATGAACAGTATCTTCTTGCCCCGCTTTGTCATTTTTCAAATAATACCAGACAAGTGTTAAAAGAGAATTAAAGAAATATTAAGGTTTGATGAAGTTTAGGGTATCGAAAAAAAGGAGCGCAGTATTATGACAGAGCAGTTTTTAAAATGGGAGAGTCGGAAAGTCACAATTTTTGAGAGATCAACTTTATACTTCCTTCACAATCCGGTCACAGATGTGTGATAAGTTATTTCCGTTCATTCGATATTAAAAGGTGAGCTGCAAAAGTTGAACCTTCTCTGAAATGCTCGCGGATGGGCTAGATGAAGATAAGGTTTTGATGTCCTAGTTACTGATCAAATCTCATCCCCTCATGCCCTCGTCGATCTTGATCTTGATAAAGGCAGATTCGATGCTGAGTAGCTTTCTCAACTTTTGGTGTTCCGCATATTAGGCTACGAGACTCGCGTCGCTTCCCTGCTCGTCTACATTCCTCTAGCGAAGGGGAAAACTGCCTCCAACTTGCGGCGCTGACGGCCTGCTCCAGACTCAGTAATCCTACCACCTTTCCCATCAGTGTGTCCTGTCGTCCATTGGCCAAGATAAACGTTTTGACCTCAACCTTGTCAGTCCCTTCGAGGTCTTCGCTCTCCATAGCCTGGAGCAGGAGCGACTCTTTGACAATCGCTTGGACGAACAGTGTTCTGATGTGCTGTTCGTCATCGCTTCGACACACGATGCGCAGGATATAGAGGCGCTCGTTGCCCGCATCCTGAATTGTCTGGCGATTGATGCTTCTTGCAACCGGCCTTAGGACGAGATGCGTTATAATGACCAAGCCCGCACCTATTGTGGCCTGCGGCAAGAAGCCGAAACGGCAAGAGTCCCTATAGCGCCACCACCCCAAAGAGCAGCCGCAGTATTTAACCCGCGAACCTTTATTCCCTCTCTCAGCATAAGACCGGCGCCAAGGAAACCGATGCCGGTGATGACCTGAGCAGCCATTCGGGTATGGTCATTTGTCTGGGTCACCAAGGAGGAGAGCGAAACGAACAGCGAAGCACCCAACGCTACCAAGGAGTTGGTGCGTAAGCCGGCGGTGCACTGGCGCCACTGACGTTCAAGGCCGATCAAGGCTCATAACAGCAGGGCCGTAGCGTTATTGACGACGAACTGATAGAGTGTCATAAATCACCCCTTGTCACGATGTTTACGATGAGGGTCCCGATGGTGATCACATGATCTGTTCTATCCCTATTGCGATTAATAAGAGGCCGGCCACCACTGAAGCCTTTTTGGATATATTCCACTTTATAAAGAATTCGGCAACGTAGTTGCCCGCCCAAAGGGCTAGAAAACTGAGCACCGCTGACAAGAACCCTACCCAAAATGAGTTAAGCCCTATTATCCCAGCGCTTACGCCTCCTCCTACATTGTTTATCGAAAGCGCAACGCCAAGGAAGGTTGCTTCTCTAAAATCTATATGTTTTGAATTATCCATATCGGCATTTTCGGGGCGCAGCAATACTTGACGCGCACTTTTCTTGTTCCCCTGCTCAGCCTCGTCCGCGCTATCTTTGTCTTTTTTTAGGTATGGTTCTACTATCATCCATAGGCCAATGGCGCTAAGCAGCACCATCGCTATCATAGAGGATAGCTGCTTACTCATCACTCCTGATATCATTGTTCCTGAGAACGCCGCAAAAAATGAAATGACAAATGTAATTACAGAAATCCAAAGATTTATCAGCGTGCTTATCCTTATCCCTCGAATACTGTATGCGATTCTAACGCCAATATTGTCAAAATTGTTCGTTAAGGCAATGAAAAACGTATAAAGAAAATGATGCATTGCATTGATCCTTTTAGTGCGGAAACGCACTCTACAGGGGCGCGCTATGTCTTCTCAGGCCGTGGATATGCCGCCCGCGTAATATGGGCTACGTCATAGCAGCCGGCTCAGTTACTCGCCATCAATTCCATCGAACGCCTCGGTGACTTGTTGTTTCCAAGTATAGCAGCTGTCGGGCTGATTTGGCGCATATCTATAGGCAAGTAATGAACAATCCTGCTCAATTTCTTTTGCATACTCTGTGCAGAGACATCATATCCTTGCGAAATACGATAGCGCCTTGGCTAAGATCCTTCAAAGGCAGAGGGTCTCACCCCGCAATTGTCCAAGGACAA
The DNA here is from genome assembly GCA_052146665.1 of Dissulfurispiraceae bacterium. Lineage (GTDB taxonomy): Bacteria > Nitrospirota > Thermodesulfovibrionia > Thermodesulfovibrionales > Dissulfurispiraceae > JBKQMP01. Next base: position 11,978 of record JBKQMP010000074.1, on the reverse strand, counting down.
AATGGTGGGGCAGCCGGCAAAGTGCCCACCTCATCTTGGCGCGAAAGCTCTGCAGCACAGCGATTTCAGTAAAATTTGTTTCGACTAACATTCCTCATGCCTGAAACTTCGGGCAAAGCATGTTCGCATTTGAACTTTGCGCTGAGAAGTCCGCTGTTAAGTCGTTGGAGGGAAACTCCGCACGCGATCGCAGCCGCAAGAGTGTTCCTTTTCAAGAGAAACCTGCAAATACGGTGAGAAGGCGAGAGTTCGGAGTTCAAAAGAAATTTGGCTTTAACGTCGCTAGGATCGCCGATTGCGTCTTGCAGCCGAAAGCATGCGGCGCCCATGGGCCGCCGCTGAAGCGACTTCTTAGAGCGTACTGAGTCAAAGCTCAAGTGACAGCCTCATTGGCACCATCTCTGAAATATTAAACCCATGCTGTTCATAGAATTGTTGTGCAGATTCGTTTGTTCGATCGGTAAGAAGTGTGATGCGGCGGCAGCCGGAAGACTTGGCCAACTTAATGGCCGCTTGCAGCAACTCCGATCCCGCCCCACGCCCACAGTAGTCAGGATGTACGATCATATCTTCCAAGAGGGCAACTCGACCACCAAGGGCGGTGCTGATAGTAAACAACAAATTAACCATGCCAATAAGAGCATCCTCTTCACGAAGGACCAGAACCCGGCCGCGTTCTGGAAAATTAATTATTTGCTGCAAACCAGTTGATTGCAGGGAGCGGTCTGGCCGGAACTCGGCTTCCTGTGCAAACAACAGCCCCAAGAGCTCACACAGTCCTCCGATATCGTCTTTGGTGGCTTCGGTTATCTTCATATTTTCTCCATTCAGGCAAATAGATTAGAAGAACTTCTGTCACTCTCGACTGATAGTCACACTATATCACAAAGAACTGAATCGGAGAAGAGGACATGGATGTTCCAGATTGGTTCTGCCCTTGATGCCGGAATACGTAAGCACATGTTTCAGCAAAAATAAATTTCCCGTAAGGTTTCTAGGATGAATGATTACAGCTTTTGCACAGTAGTCAGCACTTTTTTTTACGTATAAACCGAAAGAAGCTAAAAATCGTTTCGTGCACTTTTTGATTGACCAAAGAAGTCTTTGCCCCTATAATTCAAGAAGCATATGGGTTGGTGCGGTAAGGGCCGGCTACTCCATCAAAGAAGAGCTTCTCTTTTTTCTTCTGATCTTTTCGTTGCCTATTGCTGTTGCGCTGCTCGTTCATTGGAAGTGTTGGTGGCGGAGGGCCGGATAAAGAGTTATGGGGAAGAACAGATTAGAAGCATTCAGTGACGGCGTTCTCGCCATAATCATAACCATCATGGTACTGGAATTGAAAGTACCGCATGGGCCCGTCTTTGCGGCTTTGAGTCCGCTCCTGCCCGTAATCCTGAGCTACGTACTCAGCTTTGTGTACCTGGCCATTTACTGGAATAATCACCATCACATGTTGCACACCACACAACGTGTGACCGGGACTATCTTGTGGGCAAACCTGCATCTCCTCTTTTGGTTATCGCTTTTTCCATTCGTCACGGGTTGGATGGGGGAGAATCACTTTGCTCCGGCACCGATGGCGCTTTATGGCTTTGTGCTGCTCATGGCGGCAATTGCATATTTCATTTTGCAGCACGCCATCATTAAGAGCCAAGGGGTGGATTCGTTGCTGGCCAAGGCAGTGGGTCGTGACCTCAAAGGTAAGCTGTCGCCTGTCCTTTATGGAACTGCAATCCTAGCGGCTTTTTTTGAACCGTGGATCGCGGGCTGTATTTATGTGTTCGTCGCGCTGATGTGGCTCGTTCCTGATCGCCGGATTGAGCGTATACTTGGCGAGAATAAGTCATAAAAAGGCATCGCAACCGATGGCCTCGCTTCGCAAGCTTGCGACTGAGCTCTGCTATTAAGGATGATCGTTGGTGGGCAATATCGAGGCGTAAGCAATCCTCGCTGATGGTTTCAGAAATGAAGTCTGCGCATAGCTCCACTTTTTTAGCATTGCGTTTTTTTTTTGACCCTTGTTATTGACCACCTTCTTGTTTGCTCCACCTCTTATCCACACATTTCTATTCATTGCCACAGCGAATATTCTCCAGAGAAATTTAGGATCGTTGCTCTAACGACTAAGAGTTAATTCTCGCAAGTCTTGCCTCCGATCCAAGATCATGATCAACGGTTACAGGTTGTAATAGCAAAAAGCCGCATGATGCGGTAGTAAAGGGAATTAGCCATCCTCTGAAGATTCGAAGGTAAGCGACGTGCCCTGTAAGGCAAAGACCTTCCCGATAATTTGTTGCCTAAATAACTCTATCCCTGTAAAATAATTGAAAAGGAGATATTAGCAGCTGCTCAATTTAACTGATTCCCAGTTTGTAACACGAAGATGTGATAAACAGGGCCGGCGTTCATTTTAGATGAGAGTTTTTCCAGGCCAACCCTGCTTTTTGCAGCATTTGAGCAATGGCACTTCGTTTTGAACAGACAATTCGAGAAAAGGAGGGAAAATGCGAAGAATAACATTTCTTATGGTCTGGAGCCTAATTGTTTTGGAACTTGTCCTTGTCGTTCCTCATAGTTTTGCTATTGAGAAATTATTGGCGGAAGAGTATGACAGAACTATTTCTGATTACAATAAGGCTCTGCAGGTGAACCCGAGTGATGCCGCAGCGTACTACAATCGGGGGAATGCTTATGAGAGAAAGGGAGACTATGAGAGGGCCATTTCCGATTACAATAAAGCCTTGGAGTTAAATCCAAAACTTGCCGAAGCCTATAGCAGGCGGGGGTTTGCCTATGATCGTATGGGAAAGTATGAGAAGGCCATTTCCGATTACAATAAAGCATTGGAATTAAACCCGAGTGATGCCGTCACATACAGCAATCGGGGACTTGCCTATGGTAATAAGGGAGAGTATGACAGGGCCATTTCTGATTTCACTAAGGCCGTGGAGTTAAACCCGAAATTTGCTGCGGCTTACAGCAATAGGGGATTTATCTATGATAATAAGGGAGAGCATGACAGGGCCATTTCTGATTTCAGTAAGGCATTGGAGTTAAACCCGAGTGCTGGGGCGGCTTACTTCAATAGGGGCAATGCCTATGATCATAAGGGAGAGTATGACAGGGCCATTTCTGATTTCACTAAGACCTTGGAGATAAACCCGAAGTATGCCGCAGCTTACTTCACTCGAGGACTCGCCTATGGTCATAAGAAAGACTATGACAGGGCCATTTCTGATTTCACTAAGGCCGTGGAGTTAAACCCGAAATATGCCGCTGCATATGGAAATCGGGGAGCCACCTACGCTAGTAAAGGAGACTATAACAGGGCCATTTCCGATTATAATAAGGTCCTGGAGATAGACCCAAGTGATGCCGTGACCTACTACGATAGGGCAATTGCCTACTACGAAATGAAAGACTATGGCAAAGCCTGGAATGATGTCCACAAAGTTCAGAGCTTAGGGTTTCAAGTGGATACAACGTTTCTTGAGACACTCAGGAAAGCTTCTCCTGAGAAGCCCGGCCCGCAGTGAAACTTAGGCATTGCACTGTCGCATGATTACGGAGACATAAAGGGAGACCGCGCCCTCTGAGATCTATGCGAAAAGTGAGGATGTGCGATTTCAGCAGCATCGTCAAATGGAAAAATTGATAATTATTCAAAATGGGGTTCCACTTTATTTATGCAATGATCGGTCAAGCGCCAGAAAAAGGGAAGCGCCCCACTGCAGAGCGTTTCAGAAATTGTAGTTAAACTCGAATAGGAATCGCAGATCAAGTCTTTTTTTTGTGATAGATGACCACTTACACGATGTTCCCTTGTGGTTCGCCGAAAGAATTGGGCGTTAGCTAACAAGAGATCAACTTTTGCCAGCCACACTGATAGCATAAGAAGACAATCCTGGCTGTGGCACACGAGCTAGCTCGAGTGATTTTGTCCATGCTCATAAACAGAACAACCTATAAAAAGGGGATGATGCACAATACGTAACTGTTATCAAATATGAAATGGGCGGGGAACTAAGTTGCGGATTTCTTTATAAAATGGAATATATCCAAAAAGGCCTTGGTGGTGCCCGACCTCTTATTAATCGCAATAGGGATAGAACAGATCATCTGATCACTGTCAGGACCTTCATGGCAAACATTGTAGACAAGGGGTGACTTATGACACTCTATCAATTCTATCATTTGGTTTGATTGCGGTGGTATCATGGTTATATATGAAATACTATATTCATTATGTTCCTGGCAGGATAAGAATTGAATCGCCCCTTCTACATGATAATTCGCTGAAGGCGCAAGAGTTCGAAACCTTGATGAAGGAACTCAAGGGCATATCAGCCATCGAGATTCATACCGCTACTGGCAGTTCAGTAATTCACTTTGATGAGAAAAAAATCAATTGCGAACAGATTATCGGCATTCTTGAGAAGAATGGCTATTTCCGCCTAAGCGAGGCAGAAACGTGTGACGAGAGAATAGAGAAGACAACGGAAAATATCTTGGAAGTTGCGGAAAAGGTAATTGGTGCTGTTGAAGGTGGAATTGGCGAAGAATGACCTGGAACTCTTAGAACACTGGGTGACGTGGAAAAATTCTTTGTCGACCATCGAAGACAATTATGATTCTATAGGTCATTTTAACACCTTATAACAGACCTCATCATTTCGCACATCTAAGGTAACCAGGGCAGCGATCCACAAAAGATGCAAGCATTTCTATAGCCTATGTATTACTTGTCTCCATCTTCCTCCTCTCACTCCAGCGCTGCGAGCTGCAAATGTTCGTTGGGTTTTATCAAGATTTTCTAGCTCTGGTATCAAATGTGTAAAAGTTCCAAAGTTTGCTTTACGGCTTGCTGCAGGGTCTCATAGGCAACTGCCTCCATCGGTACTTTCGACATATCGTCCCTTAATGTAGCCGTCTTAAAACATCATGATTAGGCATAAGCTTCGCATATAATCTCTCCGCTTTCATATCGCTTTAACATTCATTAATTGATTACATCAATTGGTTATATTTTTGTCTCAGACTTGAAAGCCACTTTTTTTTATTAGGGTCGCTTGCACGATGCCGAGCCAAAGCCCCTCTGCTTAATGATCTTCCAAGAAAGGGGATAATGATATAATGGAAAAATGAACTTGCAAAAGGAAAAAATTATCATTGTGTTAACTGTTCTCATTGATGTACTCGGCTTGGGAATTATTATTCCAGTTTTGCCTTTTTATGTGGAAAGTTTTGGTGCATCCGCCATTACCTTGACACTGCTTTTTTCGGTGTTCTCTCTTTTTTCTTTTGTGAGCGGACCTTTTTTGGGAGCCCTATCCGACAGGATAGGGCGCAGACCGGTTTTGATTGTCAGCATTCTGAGTACCGCCATTGGGTGGTTTGTCTTCGCATCAGCCCACGCCATATGGGTTTTATTTCTGGGAAGAATCATCGATGGTATGGCGGCAGGGAATTTACCTATCGCACAAAGTTACTTGGTCGACATTGCCAGAGACGATAAAGAACGAACCTCGAATCTTGGAATCATTGGCGCGGTTTTCGGCATCGGATTTATTATCGGTCCGGCCATTGGCGCCGTACTCAGTTCTCTATCGCCGTCCTTGCCTTTCTTCTTTGTCGCGGGGTTGGCGACTCTCAACGTCATAGGCGCCTTTTTCTTTCTGCCGGAAACTCACAAACAAATGATCAAAGAGAAGAAAATGGCACTCAATCCGCTGCGGCCGTTGACCAATGCAGTCCGTGATAAACTCTTGCTCTCACGGTATATAGCCTGGTTTTTTTTCGGCATTTCTATTTCTGGGATGCAATCTATCTTTGCTTTATATATGGGGAGAGTCTTTGGTTTCGACGTAGCCATGGTCGGAGTTGTTTATACTGCTATGGGACTTGCTGTTCTCTTAAACCAAGCGATTTTACTCCGCAACTTTTGGCTTAACTACTTTAAAGAATCATCCCTAGAAGTGTGGGCCTTCCTTTCCAACGCAATTGGTCTGTCATTCCTGATGGTGCCCTCTATTTATTTTCTTATTGTTGGCATTTTTTTTCATGTTTTCAGCCATTCACTATTACGAGTGGTAATGACAAGCCGTGCGGCCGGTATCGGAGGTCCGCTAAGAAGAGGAGAGGTGATGGGCACTATGTCATCAGTGCTATCATTGGCGATGATTGGAGGACCACTCCTTGCCGGATCTCTTTTTCAGATTAAGCCCTTCTTTCCTTTTGCTGCCTGTAGTCTGGCACTCGTTTCAGGATTTCTGATCATGAAGTGTTATCCTGCGACGACAGTCGCTAATAAATGACACGTAGGGGGATGAGGAGTGCTGCGAGGCACTATTATTATCTTGCGAAGCGGAGCGGGCGTCCGATGATTTTCAAAAGTGACAACAGGTTTGTTGAGCGTGTAAAGCGTCGAGCATCGAAAGGGCCTCTCTATATCTTCGCTCATCCGCTGTATGTTAGCGTATAAACCCTTATTCTGCTTCGTATCTGAACGCCCGCGGATTTTTCAGGTGTTCTCCTCACAGTCCACGTTTTTTGTGTGATAGAATGGTGTCGTTATCCCGTTACCCCCGGCCCATGCAAAAGTTTTCCTCGGGACCCGTTGCCTCAAATGAAAACCGATACGAAATGATATTCAGTACTTTTAAAAATTCGTACCAATTAAGTATGCTAATAATAAATGACCGTGTGTTAATAACTTTTCGGTGTAATGTCATCCATCAGCAGGATGAGGAGGTTCCATTATGAAACGACGCGATTTTCTCAAGGTGGCGGCGTTGACCGCAGCCACTGTGGCAGCTCCTCCGCTTCATGCGGAAACAGTTGCAGAGACACCTTCTATCAAAAGTTATCGTGAAATTGGCAAGACCGGCTTGAAGATGAGCGATATTTCCTTCGGTGCCGGGAAGCTATCGGCTGCATCGATGGTCCTCAGGGCTGTGGACAGCGGCATCAACTATTTTGACACCGCGCCGGATTACGGCCAATCTGAAAAGACCATCGGCGAAGCCATGGGCAAGATCCAGAGGGACAAGGTCATTATTACCTCGAAATTCTGTAACCCCCAGCCTTATCCCGGTCATCTCCCGCTGGGTTCGAAGAAGAAGGATTACATGGTCGCGGTCGAGGGAAGCCTATCGAGGATGAAGACTGATTACCTCGATTTCTGTTTTGTGCACGCCATAGGTGAGATGAGCAAAGACCTGGAAGCCGAGAAACAACGGCTCCTCAGTAACGAGATGTTCGAGGCCGTGGCTGAACTGAAGAAGGCAGGGAAGATCCGTTTCCTCGGCACCTCTTCTCATGGACCCAACAATATGGAGGAACTCCTGATGACGGCGGTCCAGTCAGGGCGCTTCGATGTGATCCAGCCGTCCTTCAACTTCATGAAGTTTCCGAAGCTGCCGGAGGTGATAAAGGAAGCCCACAGGAGGGGGATGGGCGTGATCGCCATGAAGACCCTTGCCGGAGCGAAGGACATGAAGATAGAGGGCAAAGGAGAGGAGTTTGCCCCTGCGGCATTCAAGTGGGTGCTGAAGTACCCTGAGGTGAGCGGCCTTATCATCACAATGAAAACAGTCTCTGATATGGATCTCTATCTGAAGGCATCGGGGGCAAAGTTCAGCGCCGCCGATCAGGATGTCCTGGATCGTTACGCACGTTTGTACGGCAGTGAATACTGCAGGACAGGCTGTGGGGAGTGCGAGAGCGCATGTGAATTAGGAGTGGAGATCGCCTCAGTCATGAGATACCGGATGTATTTCATGGACTACGGCATGGAAAAGAGGGCGATGCAATCCTATGCCTTGTTGAAAAAGAACGCATCGGCCTGCTACGGATGTGCTGATCCGGCTTGCGTCGGCAGTTGTCCCCATGGTCTTCCCGTCAAAGACATGCTCTGCCATGCCCATGAATTAATGTCGTTGCTAGTCTGATGAACTCAGTTCCTCTCAAATATCGCATCCTTTTGATCGGGCTATTGCCGGTAATCGCAGGGCTCCTGTATTTCAGAGGCCAGAAGTATGATCCAGCCTTGATAGACTTCAAGACAACGGTGCGGCAGGAAGTACCTGGATCTGCGGCCTCGCCTCAAGTCCAACAAGAGTCACAGTCTATCTCCGTCGTTCGGGATATCGCGGGCTTTCGGGAATTGGGTGAGGCTCACCTTTACACAAAGGAAAATCTTTATGAACATGTAGACGGCCATGCCGAGTATTTTATCAGTGCCGGGTTTCAAGGGCTTACGGTCACGGAGTACGTTGCTGCGGGTTCAAAGGCGACACAGGCGGAGATCCAAGCTGAGCTTTTTGACATGGGTAAAAGTATCCAGGCATTCGGGGTCCTGGCGGATGAGTCCGGAGAAAACCCTCCTGCGGTCTCTGTGGGAACGATAGGATATAAGACCTCAGACGGCATTAACTTCATCAAGGGTAGGTATTATGTCAAGATATCAGCCTTTAACCCAAAAACACCGGTAATAACATTTGCAAAGGAATTGGCTGACACCCTTTCCCGGGGAAAGGATTCCTTCCAGATCTTCTCGAAGTTTCCCGATATCGGAAAAGTTGAGAACACCAGGTTTTCAAAAGAAGGCTATCGCGGTCTCGATTTCCTTCATAATGTAATCGAACGCGAATACTCCACCAGCAGTGGAAAAATCAAGGTGGCACTTATGGCAGGCAGTGAACATGAAATGCAATCACTGATGTCCTCCTTTCTTGACTATTTTGGAAAATCAGGGATTCGCTACGAAAAGACTGATAGGGGCGGACGAGAAGTGTACAAGGTTATGGACAAATATGAGGGCACGTGGTTTCTCATCCGATCTCACGATGCGATTTTCGGTGTGTTTGGGACGGATGACCAGGAAATCTTGAAATTCTTTACGATGGAAAAGGGTTAAGAAACCTTTGAGGAAGTGCTATGCCATCGAAGAATAATAAAAGGGAACCAGGCATTAGTAGAAGACAATTTCTCCTGAGAGCCACTACCACCTGTGGCCTCGCAACAATGGCCGGGTTATGGGGATATGTCTTTTACAGTAAAGAGCCGGTCCAGAGGAGCGACACCAGGATACTTACCTTCAAGGATTTCCGCGTCGAAGAAAAAACAGTATATCCCAAGCTTGCTGTGGTCCACGGCCAAGACGCGGAGAAGATGGTCCGGGCCGCGATCGAAAAGATCGGTGGCATGGGCCGGTTTGTCAATCCCGGTGAAAAGGTCTTACTAAAGCCAAACGCAGCATGGGATAGGCAGCCTGAGCAGGCGGCCAACACTAATCCCGCCGTGGTTGCCGCAGTCGTCAAACTCTGTCTGGAGGCGAGGGCGTCAGAGGTCTGGGTGACAGATGTTTCGGTGAACGATCCTTACAGATGTTTTTCCCGTTCCGGCATCGAGGATGCGGTGAAGAAAGCTGGTGGAAAGATCAGGTTGACCACTGAAAACGACTTTGTCCTCACCGACTTGAAAGGCGAATCTCTCAAGGTGTGGCCCGTAAGCGCGTTCTACCACCAAGCTGATAAGCTTATCAACTTGCCGATCGTGAAACACCACTCCCTTAGCAAGTGCACAATGGCCATGAAAAACCTTTACGGTTCCCTAGGTGGACAGAGAAACCGCCTGCATCAGGACATCAATACCTCGATCGCAGACCTTGCCTGCGCGATCAGGCCAACACTCACCGTCATGGATGCCACGAGGGTACTCAAGAGAAACGGTCCCACCGGCGGTAACCTCTCGGACGTATCCATAGAGAACACGGTGATCGCTGGAGTTGACATGGTGGCAATTGAGTCTTATGGACTCAGATTTCTTGATCTGAAAGTTGAGGACATTCCGTTTATCTTGATGGCGGAAAAGAGAGGCGTCGGGATTTCAGATTGGCAATCGCTCAACGTTGCTGAAATAAACGTATGATTCGAAAGATCTTGATCCTCCGAAATATCAGAAGAATTTACGCCGTCTTTTTTATAGTACTTTTCGTAGTTCTTCTTTGGCTGACAAGTTTCGGGCGCATAAAGGGCTACGAGACCCCTCTATTTCTGGAGCTCGACCCCCTCGCCGCTATCGCCTCTTTTCTCACCAGTTGGACAGTCTATAAGGGACTCGCCTTTTCGCTCTTTATTATTATCGGGACTCTCTTTTTCGGCCGCTTCTTCTGTTCATGGATCTGCCCAATGGGCATCATCAACCAGATCGCAGGAAGCATATTCACCAAGCTGAGAGCGGTAGATACCATCGCGCTCAATTCGTATCGAACTCTCTACCGTCTGAAATACCATTTCCTCGCTCTATTTCTCGTCCTTGCTGCATTTGGTTCTCTCCAGACTGGATTGCTCGATCCAATTCCCTTTATCACCAGGTCTTTCGCTGTCTCAGTATTCCCGGCGATTAATCACAGCCAGGGTTGGCTCTATCTGAAGCAGCCCCTTTTTAATGGGGGAACCTTGCTTGCGCTTATCTTCCTTACGGTTATCTTTGCGAACAGGATTCTGCCCCGATTCTGGTGCCGTGCAGTCTGTCCCTTGGGTGCTCTTCTCGGACTGCTTTCTTTCCGGCCTCTTCTTAAAATATGGCGCGACGTCGACCTTTGCACTGACTGCAAAAAATGCCTTGCCCACTGCCATGGCGGATGTGATCCCCATGCGGCCCTCCGGGTCACCGAATGTCACCTTTGCATGAACTGCATTGAAGACTGCCCTGAGGGCGCAATCCATTACGGACTTTCAAGACCCTCAAGTTCTTCCCAGATGCCTCTCGACGTAAGCCGTCGTAGGCTGATCGAGAGCGCCCTGGCAGGGGCGCTTCTTTTTCCCATGATGCGAAGCACCATCGCCTCCGGAACTTCACCGCAGTCTCGCGTCATAAGGCCTCCCGGTTCCATCCCTGAAAAGGACTTCCTCCGACGGTGTATCAAATGCGGGGAATGCATGAAGGTATGTCCGACCAACGCGATCCAGCCTGCCCTACTGGAGGCAGGATTCGAGGGGATCTGGTCACCAATTCTGATCAACAGGATCGGGTACTGCGAGTATAACTGCGTGCTCTGTAGTCACGTATGCCCTACCGGCGCCATCAGCCCTCTCACTATTGATAAAAAACTTGGGAAAGGTGCTGGCCAGAAACCGATCAAGATCGGCGCTGCCTTTTACGACCGGGGAAGGTGCCTGCCTTGGGCTATGAATATCGACTGCATCGTCTGTGAAGAGGTCTGTCCCACCTCCCCAAAGGCGATCTGGTTCCAAACCTTTGAGGTGGAGCTTCGCAACGGAACAACAAGAATGCTGAAGCGCCCTTATGTAGACCCTAATCTCTGTATCGGTTGCGGGATTTGCGAAAACAAGTGTCCTATCCGAGATCAAGCTGCCGTCCGCATTACATCCATAGGAGAGACGCGATCATCAACTAACCAGATGATACTGAAGTCCTGAAGAAGAGACTCGGTGATAGTAACCTGCGAGCGACGTTTGGGCTGGGCCAGCTATCGGTCCAGACTGCCGAGGCCGCAGTCGTCTGAACGTGAAATAGCCTGACCCTATTAAGACACGGGGAGAAAAAACAGGAAGGAGGAAAACACAAAAAAGTCAGAAAATAAGGGTACGTGAACAATATAGGGTCGTAACTGCAAAAGAAAGATTGCACATAGCTTTTGCAAAACTAAAAGAAAAGGGATATGATCGAAATAGTACACTAATAAGGAGGTATCAAAATGAAAAAAGTCTTAACGGGTAGCATTGTGATGGCAATATTGTTTGTGTTTTCTTTACCTGCGATGGCAATTCACAATACACAGCCCTCTGAAAGCACGGAGGTAACCCCGGCGCCGCCGATTCAACACAAGCATGGGGGCTCTGAGATGGGGATGCATCATATGCATATGCTTATGGGTCATGGCATAACGATGGTAGTGGAGGGCTCTAACATGGCGATGCTTGCCCAGATGAAGATGGCTCCTGGGGTAGATA
>JBKQMP010000073.1:0-3165 GCA_052146665.1 Dissulfurispiraceae bacterium | reverse complement strand
TGTTGGGTGATGGCAAGTCTATGGTGGAGGACATGATGGGGGGCAAGGAAATGATGGAGATGCACGCAAAAGGCATGACGCCGGAGAAGTCACCGATGATGGGGGCATCGCATCAACAAGGGGAAGCTGCAATGAAGGTCATCGATTTACTTTCCAAGATGCATGAGCGCTCCAAATAGCGGTAATGGGACAGGGCAGGGCTCCTAGGCTCTGCCCTGTCCCACAATGAGTGACTCTAATATCAATAAGAATGGAACGGGAGCAGTACCTCGGGATTGCGCTGAATTACGATTTCTGGATACTAAGACAGAAAAATATGAGGAAGTCTTCAAAACGCCAACGCTGAGAAATGTTGCTGAAAGGGCCCCTTACACGCATGCGGGTCAATTTGCCACTCCTAGAGTCTTATCGCCAGTCGAAAAGCCGTGAACTCGGTCATAACGCATGGAGTGATGAGGAATTAAGACAGGTTGAGGCCTTTCTTCGTTCCTCGGGCGGCCCTATAGTAATGCCGGTTAGTCATCAGTGAAGCAAGTCTTGGTTTCTCTCGAAAATGTTCACTGATGCAACACTTTGAACGACGCGGATTAGTCGGTGTTATCCGCACTTTCCCACAATATCTTATTGTGCAGAGGATTAGCAGCAACAAATTTCGAGTAGGCAAGCATTTCTGGCAGTAACATTGCTATCACCAAATGTTCTCAAAGCATAAGAACGGGGGCAAATGCTTTCTAACGTGTTATACTTTTCGAAGGAGTACGGTAACTTACGGCAAGCTTTTATTGCCACTTTTTTTGCTTTCGGCGAGGATGTGGTTCCACCCCGTATTTTTTGGAGTGCGAAAAGGAGAATTTTTAGCCGATTTTCGGCAAACTTATGGTTCCACTTACGGCAAAAAATTGCTCCCAGTAACAATTATTGTGTGTGTCCGGGACCTCATAATGTAACCGCAAAAAAACCGAATTTATCCTTATCTGAGGAGAAAAGAAGGATAAAAGCACAATTATCTGATCCCATAAATTGTCCTATTTTGCGAAAATAATCCCATAAAGTGGCCTACTTTTAATATCCACCATTGTCATCCGATCTTACTGCGAATATATGTTTGATCCGCCCCGTCAGACACACAGTCTGTTTGTGGATAACACCGACGAGCCAACACTGTAGACATTCTGACTCAGTCATAATTACCGTTTCTAATCCTCGCACCAGAGCCACTATTGAATCTGTGATGCGCATGTTGTAGATCTCGCCATAAGGCTCGCGCTACGCAGCCCCGATTCTACTTAAAGTGCGCATTTAAGTGACACGGCTTGCCGGACAACTTTTTTCCTTGTGACCAATGCAAGCCTCCCTGTTTGATAACTGAGAAGTACCGCTCCTAAAGGATTAGAGAATTTATAAAGGGCTCCACTAAAAAGCGGATGGCCTCTTACATTAAAGGCTTTTTGAAGTCATTTGACCTCTATCTTGACAACGATCTCTTCTATCGAAGCCACAGGATTACCGTTCTTGATCGCTGGCATAAACCGCCACTTCCTGAGGCTATTAAGCAATATTCTATTAAGACGTGGATTCGGCGTCGACTTAACGAGTTCTACCTTTGCACTGCCATCGACGGCAATATTGAAGCGCGCCAGCGCAGTCGAATTGAACGCTACCTCTCTCAGGTCATCCGGAATTTGTGGCATTGGTCGGACAATTGCCCGGGCTCCGCTGCTCGCGTATAAGTTGCCCCGAGACGAGCCCTTTCCATCATAAGACCCGGCCTGAGCGCCGCTGTTCGTGGACGTATTCCCCACAGCCTTGGGCTGCCCCTCACCCGGCGTGGTAGGGGTGTCACTGGGCGCGGTGGCGCTGGGTAGCGCCACCGAAGCGTTAGTTGTCAATTCTGTCTTCTCAGCGGCCTGATTCTGCTCGGTGCGCTTGCTCACCTGAGGCATCAGAGGGGGCTGCTGCGGCTTGACCGGGGTTAGCGGTTTTGGTTTATGCACAGCGGCAGGTGGTTCCCGTGTCTCAGCCGGAATGGACTGCTCGATCAACTGGGCATCGATGGGAGGCAGCTCCATTAGCTGATGGGTAGGCTTTCCGATAAAATACGCTAACCCCCATAACGAAACTGCCCAAATCAGAAGAGCTGTCGGCAGTGTCCAGGGCAGACGGCGCCAAGGGTTGTCAATGTCGGCAGTCTGAGGTAATGAAAAACCTCTACTCATTGTATTTTACAGCAATCAGAAAATGTTGAACTCCCGTACTGCGCGCTTTCAGCATTGCCTGTACCACCACTCCCTCCGGAGCAGCGCTATCCGCCGCAACAATGATCTGCTCATTCAAACCCTTCAACAGGGGTTTTAATGTTCCTGCCAGATTGTCCAGAGTCACCGGGGTGCTGTCTATTAGAATTGCGCTTTCCTTCGTGATGGTCAAAGTGATGGGAGTCTTCGCCTGCATGGGGGCTGCCTTGCCCTGAGGCAGGTTGACCGGTAAGGAATGCAGGTTCTGCAAAGAAAGCGAAGCGAGCATGAACGTTGCCAGAAGGAAGAACATCACATCGATCATGGGTATGATTTCTATCCGCCCCCGCCGGGAATGCCTGGACCTGCGCAGTTTCATAGAGTGCTCCCATTCCTTTCCTTATCCATACGAATATGATCGACCAGACGTGTACCGAGGCGCTCCATCTCATCCATGGTCCTGGATTGCAGATGCGCGAAGAAATTAAAGGAAAATAAGGCGATGAGTGCGATGATGAGGCCTAGGGTCGTGGCGATCAGGGCCTGAGCCACGCCACCGGTGATACCGGTTGGATTAACCAGCCCGCTGCCTCCGATCAACCTGAATGACTCCATCATGCCGACAATTGTCCCTACAAGTCCAAGCAGAGGCGCCGCTGTAACAACCGTCTCCAATACCCATAAGCCTCGGCTTAAAGCTTTCTCTATTAATTGAGCCTCGTCGGCAGCGCGGGATTCAACCCACCATGCGGGATTACTGCGGTTGTCGTAAATCACCTCGAAGAAACGACCGAAATAGTTTCCGGGCACAAGAGCAGTCGTTTGCTGCTTCAGATCTGCCCAGGCAAACTCATAGGTCTCCACCAAGGTCAGTAGAGAGGCCGGCAGCGTAACATAACGCTTGTATATAAATGCCTTATCAACAATAATT